>JAJYAF010000407.1 GCA_021779655.1 Pseudomonadota bacterium | reverse complement strand
GGCCAGGCTCGCGGACGATTTTCGCGCCGGCCTTGCGCAGCGCCTCGCAGGTCGCCCGGATATCGGGGACACCGAGCGCCAGGTGGCCGAAACCGGTGCCGATTTCATAGCCGTCGTCGTGCCCCCAGTTATACGTCAATTCCAGCACGGTGTGGGTTGCCTCGTCGCCATAGCCAAGAAAAGCGAGGGTGTATTTTCCCTCCGGAACCTCGTGCCGGCGCAGTTCGCGCATGCCGAGCAGGCGGGTATAATAGTCCACGCTGTCTTGCAGATTCCGGACACGCAGCATCGTGTGCAGATAGGTGAAATTCTCGCTCATACGCCCAACCTCGCCTGCCTGGAATTTTCAGACTTTGATCCCGATCATGAAAAGCCCCGCCATTTCGGCGGCGGCAACCATGGCCTTCCTTTCGGATAAGATAGTACCGCCAGCCTCAAATGCGATACCCCGCAATCCCGCGTCGCTCGCATGCCGGATGGTGCGCGCGCCGAGCGCGGGCAGATCGGCGCGCCGCTCCTGGCCGGGCTTGGCGAGCTTGATCAGCACGCCGCCCGGCCCGGGCCGGGCCACAGCGGGAATGCGGCTCAGCATGGCGTCGGTTCCTTCCACCGCCTCCATTGCCAGCACGATGCCCTGCTGCACCACGCAAGCCTGGCCGATATCGGCCGGTCCGGCGATTTTCAGCACCGCCACGCCGCGCGCGATATCCGCCGCCGCCGTCTCGTCCGGCGCGGCCTGGGTGAGCAGCCCGGCCGGACCCAGCATGTCGGCAAGAATATCGTGCGCGCCCAGCACCTTGAAGCCGTCCTCTCCCAGCACGTGGATGATGGCGGCAAGCAGGCCGTCATCCCCGGCAAAGGCGGCGCGGCCGATCCGGGCGAGGAGCCTCGCGCCTTCCGCGTCCGGGCGCAGCGCCAGCAGAGAGGGCCGCTTGACCGGGCCGATCATCACGATCTCCGCGCAGCCGTGCTCGCGCAGGCCGGCGCGGATGGCGCCGATGGCGCCCAGCCGGAAAAACCGGTGCGGAAAGGGCGCGACCACCGCCGGCTCGGCAAAGCCCTCGATCGCGGCGATGAAGACCGCGCGGCCCTGCGCCCGGGCGGCCGCGGCCACCTGGCCCGGCAGATCGCCGCCCCCGGCAATGATGCCCAGCGCCGACAAGCGGCTCAGTCCTCGGTTTCGCCCGTGGCCCGCGCGAGCACGGTGATCAGCCCGTGCCGGCTGGGCATGGCGATGAACTTGAGCATGTCCGCCACATAGCGGTTGCCGGCGAATTTCTCGCCTGCTGCCGCCACCCTGTCGGCAAAGAGACCAGGACCGGCGAAGATGAACCGGTAGGCCTGGCGGACCTCGTGCAGCGCCGCCTTGTCCAGCCCCTGCCTGCGCAGGCCGATGATGTTGAGTCCGCAAAGCCGGGCCCGCGGGCCAAACACGAAGCCATAGGGAATCACGTCCGCCGTCACCCCGGTCACCCCGCCCACCATGGCCCCGGCGCCGACGCGGACGAATTGCAGCACCGCCGCGCCGCCGCCCAGAACCGCACGGTCGCCTACACTGACATGACCGCCCAGGACGACATTGTTCGACATGATGACCCCGTCGCCCACCTCGCAATCATGGGCGACATGCACCACCGCCATCAGCAGGCAGTCGGCGCCGATGCGGGTGATGCCGCTGCCGGTAACAGTGCCGCGATGGATGGAGCAATGCTCCCGGATGACGGTACGCGGGCCGACCAGGGTGCGCATGTCCTCCCCTTTGTATTTCAGATCCTGGGGGGCAAGCCCGACGGTCGCGAAGGGAAAAACCTTGACCCCGGCCTGAAGCGTGGTGCGCCCGTCCACCGCGACGTGGGAGACCAGCTCCACCGCATCGGCCAGGACCACCTCCGGGCCGACGGTGCAGAACGGGCCGATTTTGACGCCGGCGCCCAGCGAGGCCCGGGGATCGACGATCGCCGTGGGATGGATCATCAGGCGCCCGGCATGCCGGGCGGAACATTGGCCGCCTGGTCCTCCATGATCATGGCGGTAAACGAAGCCTCCGCCACGATCGCGCCATCCACTTTCACCTGGCCGTCGAACCGCCACACATTGCCGCGCTTGCGATTTTTGAGGACATGAATGCGAAGCTGGTCTCCCGGCACCACCGGGCGGCGGAACTTGGCATTGTCGATCGACATGAAATAGACGATCGGCATCGCCTTGCCGGCAGGCAGGGTTGCGATCACCAGGGCCGCCGCGGTCTGCGCCATGCTCTCCACGATCAGCACGCCCGGCATCACCGGGTGGCCGGGGAAATGGCCGAGGAAAAAATTCTCGTTCACGGTCACGTTCTTGACGCCGGTGGCGGAATGGTCGCGCCGCACATCGACCAGACGGTCGATCAGCAGGAAAGGATAGCGATGCGGAATCATCGCCATGATCTGCCTGGCTTCGATGATCCCGATATCGATCGGCGGCAGGCCGGATTGAATTGCGGCGTCGTCCATTACTGTTCTTCCGTCGTATCCTTTTCAGGCGTCTTGCGGGCGCCCCGCGCCAGCTTCCGCAGGGTCGCCACTTCCCGGAAAAACGCCTTGGCCGGCTGTGCCGGCGCCCCCAGAACCTCCACGCCCGGCGCTATATCCGCCATGACACCGGCTTGCGCGCCGATCCGCGCCCCCTTGCCGATCCTGAGATGGCCGGTAAGCCCGGCCTGGGCAGCGATCATCACCCGCTCGCCGATGGCTGTCGAACCGGAAATTCCTGCCTGCGCCACAATTACGGCCCCTGATCCGATTGTCACATTGTGCCCGATCTGCACCAGATTGTCGATGCGAACGCCGGGGCCGATCACGGTATCCTGGGCGGAACCACGGTCGATGGTGGTATTGGCGCCGATGTTCGCCCCATCGCCGATCAGCACGCGGCCGAGCTGGGGGACCGAAACAAAGCCGCTTTCGGTAATGGCGAAGCCGAAACCGTCCTGCCCGATGCGCGCTCCGGGATAGATCACCACATGATCGCCCAGGATGGCGTGCGAAAGGCTGACCTGGGCGTGGATGCGGCATGCCCTGCCCACCACGACGCCCGCACCGATCACGGCCAGCGGGCCGATGATGCTGCCGGCCCCGATCTCCGCGCCCGCGCCGATCACCGCCCCGGGCCCGATCTCGACACCGTCGTCGATCTTCGCACCCGCATCGACGACAGCGCTTGGGTGGACGCCAGCGTTCGCGGCCGCCGGGGGATGGAACAGCGCCGCCACTTTCGCCCAGG
>JAJYAF010000406.1 GCA_021779655.1 Pseudomonadota bacterium | reverse complement strand
CATGCCGCCGTTGATATGCAGCGTGGCGCCCGTGATCCAGGCGGCCTCGTCGGAGGCTAAATACACCACGCCGGCGGCGACATCCTCCGGCGTGCCGAGCCGGCCGAGCGGGATTTTGCCGGAAAGCGTATCTTTCTGCGAAGGTGTCAGCGCATCGGTCATCGGGGTGGCGATGAAGCCCGGCGCGATGAGGTTGACGGTAATGTTGCGTGAGGCGATTTCCTGCGCGAGCGCCTTGGTAAGGCCGGCGAGCCCGGCCTTGGCCGCGCAGTAATTCGCCTGGCCGGGGTTGCCTGTGGCGCCGACGATGCTGCCGATATTGACGATCCGGCCATATTTCCGGCGCATCATGAATTTCAGCGCGGCGCGCGCAAGCCGGAAGGGCGCCCCCAGATCGACATCCAGAACCGTTGCCCAGTCGGCATCCGGCATGCGCAGGGCAAGATTGTCCCGCGTCAGCCCCGCGTTGTTGACGAGGATATCCACCTTGCCCATGGCCGCTTCCGCGGCGGTGATCAGCGTGGCGGCGGCTTCCGCTTGGGAAAGATCGGCGGGCAGCACATGGGCACGTTCCCCGAGTTCGGCCGCCAGGGATTGCAGCGCGGCCTGCCGCGTGCCGGAAAGGCCGATGGTTGCGCCCTGGGCATGGAGCGCGCGGGCGATAGCGGCTCCGATGCCGCCCGAGGCGCCGGTGACAAGCGCGGTCTTGCCGTTGAGGTCAAACATTTTTCTACAGGATCTTCAAAAGGGCTTCGATCTCGGCGGGTGTGCCGGCGGAAAAGGTGGCGGCTTCCGGCACGATGCGCTTGATCAGCCCGGCCAACACCTTGCCGGTGCCAAGCTCGACAAAACTATCCACGCCGAGCTCCGCCATGGTGAGCACGCTTTCGCGCCAGCGCACGGTGGCGGTGATCTGGCTTACCAGCAGATCGCGGATTTCCGCCGGGTCGGTTGCCTTCGCGGCGCTGACATTGGCGATGAGCGGCACGATCGGCGCGCGCGGCGGCGTGTTGGCGAAAGCCTCCGCCATGGCATCCGCCGCGGGCGCCATCAGCGCGCAATGAAACGGAGCGGAAACCGGCAGCAGCATGGCGCGCTTGACACCCTTCCCCTTGGCGATGCCGATCGCCCGTTCCACGGCTTCCCGATGGCCGGAAATCACCACCTGGCCGCCGCCATTATCGTTGGCGCAGGAAACCACCTCGCGCCCGGCGGTACCCTGTTCCGCCTCCAGGCAGATTTCACGCGCAAGGTCGAGCTCGACGCCGAGCAGCGCCGCCATTGCCCCTTGTCCCGCAGGCACCGCGCGCTGCATGGACTGGCCACGAAGCTTCAGCAGCCTCGCGGTATCGGCGATGGAAAAGGCATGCGCCGCGGCAAGCGCGCTGTATTCGCCGAGAGAATGGCCCGCCACCAGCGCCGCTTTTTCCTTGAGCTTGATGCCGCCTTCGGTTTCCAGAACGCGCAGCACGGCGAGCGAGGTGGCCATGAGCGCCGGCTGCGCGTTCTCGGTGAGCGTGAGATCCTCTATGGGACCCTCGAACATCAGCTTGGTGAGTTTCTGGCGCAGAACTTCGTCCACCTCCTCGAACACCGCGCGGGCGGCGCCGAACGCGGCGGCCAGATCGCGGCCCATGCCGACAGCCTGGCTGCCCTGGCCTGGAAAAATGAAGGCGTGAACCGGCATGCGAACAGTCTCCTAACTCGCATGTCCGGTAGCCACGGCTCGGGCCGCTGTCAAATTCCGGCACCGGATTCGGGCAGGGAATACTGAGCCGCATGGCGCGGCAATGGGTATCGCATGCTGCCTCAATAGCCTTGCGACATGCCGGTGCCGCGCATAGGATTCGGATGATAGAAGAACAGCTCTCGAGGGGTGAGCCGGGATGCAGCGTCGCGTTTTTGTGAAATTCGTCATGGCTCGGGCCGCGTTCCCGCGTGACGCCGCGGGAAACCCGATGATGACCGATGAATAGAAGCGGGTCTCGGCTGCGCATCCCCGGAGCAGGCTGGGCGCGGCGGCTTGCGGCGCCCTCGATCTTGCGGATGTCCCTGGGGCGTCGGGCAACGCCGGCGGAACGTCGCCAGTTCGCTTTCGGATTCACCGAACGTTACGCAAACATGCCGCCGCTGCTCTACGGGCTGCTCGGCCTGACGGAATGGCGGGAGGGGCTGCTGCGCTCGGCCGAACTCGCCTGGCATCGCGACCGGGCGGCGATGAACGGCCTGCCCGAGGAGACGTTTTCCCTACTGGCCGGCAATATCTTCTCCGCCTGGACGGGCGAGCCGCTGGGGTTCCTGCATTTCGAGAAATGCGGCGGCTGCGCGCTGCTGGCATGGCTTGCGCGGTTTTTTCACCCCGAGCAGATCCATGCCGATCCGGCCCGGGATCTACCGGCGCATCTGTACGCCCGGCTCGTCCAAAAGCGCGTGCCGCAGCCGCTGATCTGGGGTCATTACGATATACCAACTTTGCAGCGCTTCGATCCGGGCCGTAAGATATTCACACTGCTTCGGGAGCCGCGGGCAAGGCTGATTTCGCTCTATCACTACTGGCGCGGCGTGAATCCGGCAAAAATCGATCCGGAAATCTCCTTCGCGGTAGGCTATGCGCACCGGCTTTCGTTCGAGGATTTTCTCAATCACGAGGATCCCTGCCTGACCGATTTGATCGACAATGTGTATGTGCGCCGGCTCACGGGCTTTTACCTGACGGGCGCCAGCACGGACCGGCTGCGGGCGGCGCCGGAGGAGGTGCTAGGCCAGGCCCTGGAAAAGCTGGAAGGACTGTTTTTCGCCGGCATTACCGAAAGGCTCGACAAAAGCGCCGCCCATCTGGCCGGCCGGCTTGGTATCGCCCCGCCGCGTGACGCCCTGCGCGACAATATCACCGAGGAGAATTACCGGGATCCCAGCGGCTGGTTCCGCAAGATCAAGCGCGGCGCTCCCGGGCCATCGGCACAGGCGGCATTGGAGCGGCGCACCGCGCTGGACCGGCGGTTATACGAGGCGGCGCTCCGCCGGTTCGAGCGGATCCGGTAGCGGGGCCGCTTTACGGGCAAGCCCCGCGCGCGATCAGTTCTTCGCCTTATCCACCAGGGCGTTTTTCGAAATCCAGGGCATCATGCCGCGCAGCTTGGCGCCCACCGCCTCGATCTGGTGCGCGGCCTGGGCTCGGCGCATGGCCTTGAAATTCGTTTGGCCGACGCGGTTCTCCAGCATCCAGTCACGGGCGAAGCGGCCGAGCTGAATATCGGACAGAACC
>JAJYAF010000405.1 GCA_021779655.1 Pseudomonadota bacterium | reverse complement strand
GGGGAACCGCGCTAGATTCAGGGCCTGATCCGGCGGTCAGCCGGAACGGCCGGTGGCGATCACGCCGCCATCCACCACGATGCTCTGGCCGGTGATGTAGCGCGCCGCGCCGGTGGCCAGAAACGCGCCCACGCCGCCTATGTCCTCCGGCTCGCCGATCCGCCCGAGCGGGGTGGACTGGCTTGCGTTGCGTTCCTTCTCCGGATCGCTCCACAGCGCGCGGGCGAAATCGGTGCGGACGAGACCGGGCAGGATGGCGTTGACCCTGATCTGCTTCGGCCCCCATTCCACCGCGAGATTCCGCACCAGCCCGATTTCGGCCAGCTTGGAGACGTTATAGGCGGGGATGGCGACATTGCCGCGCAATGCGCCGATGGAGGAAATGGCGGTGAAACTGCCGCCCCCCTGCTTCGCGATTTCCGGCAGGGTGATGTTGGCAAGCCAGAGCGTGGAGCGGACATTCGTCCCCATGATCTTATCCCAGGCGCTGTCCGGCACGGTGGAAAGCGGGCCGTAATGGGGATTCACGGCGGCATTGGCGACGACATGGTCAAGCCGGCCATAGCTTTGCAACGTGAAGGCGAGCAGGGCTTCCAGCGCCTCCCGGGTTCCCGTGTTGCAGGTGGTGGCCACCGCCTTTCCTCCGCGCGCGTTGATGGCGCTGGCGGCCTGCTGGCAGGCTTCGAGCTTGCGCGAGGAGATCACCACGGCGGCTCCCAGCGCCGCCATTGCCTCGGCGATGGCGCGGCCGATACCGCGAGAGGAACCCGTGACGATGGCGACCTTGCCATCCAGCCGGAATGATTCTGCCATGGCTTCCTCCGTTCTGAGGCATTGCTTTTCCGCGCGGGTGGAGAACGCGGAAAATCGGGTTGATCAATCGGAACGAGCAAACGGCGGGCGTCCGCCCGGTCAGTCCAGAAATCCGTCCAGACGTTCCTTGGCCTCGACCAGTTCCTGGAGCATGTCGTAGATCACCTGCCGGACCGACGCCTCCTCGCGCATGTCCCCGACGATCTGACCGACGGGGTAGGTGAGAAACGCCTTCGCCCGCACCCTTTCCACCCGCGTGCGGCCCTGGCTCCACCACAGGATCGCCTGGAGCGGCGCCGGCAGCATCTCGGGCGCGCCCGGTTTTTCCCAGGCATCGGTGAAGGCGCAGCGAAGTGTCCGGCATGGCTTGCCGGTCACGCTGCGGGTGAGCACGGCGTCTTCCGAGCGGGCCTCGAACATTTTCGCCTTGATTTCGGGAATGACCTCGCTTTGCTCTGTCTTCAGCCAGATCGAGCCGCACCAGACGCCTTCGCAGCCGAGCGCCAGCGCCGCCGCGAGTTGCCGCCCCCGTCCGACGCCGCCCGCGCCCAGCACGGGCAGGGGCGCCACCGCATCCACGATCCGCGGCCAGAGCACCATGGAGGTGGTGGAGCCGGTATGGCCGCCGGCCTCGGTCCCCACGGCGATGACGAAATCGCACCCCGCCTGCTTGTGTTTCAGCGCGTGCCCGGCCGTTCCGGCCATCGCCCCGACCCTGATGCCGCGCGCGTGGGCGCGCTCCACCATTTCCTTCGGCGGCGAACCCAGCGCGTTCACGATCAGCTTGATCGGATGCCGCAACGCGGCCTCGATCATCTCCTGGCTCTCGCGCGGCGTGAAAGAGAAGGTTGAAACCAGGTCGCGCTCGATCTGCGCGGCGTCCGCCGCCGGAAGCGGCGGAATGCCGGCTTCGTCGAGCATCCCGCGCACGAAGCTCAGTTGTTTCTCCGGAAACAGACGCTCCGGATCGAATTTCAGCGCGCCGGCATCTTCGTAGGTGGCCGGCATCAGCACATCGACCCCGTAAGGCTTGCCTTCGATGTGGTCGTCGATCCATTTGAGGTCCTCGGGCACGCGCTCGGGGCTTTTGCGCGCCATGCCGAGCACGCCAAGGCCGCCCGCCTTGGACACTTCCACGACGACGTCCCGGCAATGGCTGAACGCGAGGATTGGAACGTCGATGCCAAACATTTCGCATATGCGGCTTTTCATTGGTGCGAACTCCCGATCCGTTGCGGCTGGCTGCGGCGCGGCAATGAAGCCGCCTCTTATTATTCCCATGCTCGTCCGGCATGAGCGCGATTGTCAAATCGCCGCGCGCCGCCGGGCTGGCCCGGCCGGATTCGCTCCCGATCAACTCAGTGCATTGGTCAGGTAGGCTGCCAGCGCGATGCCTAAAACCACCAGCATGGCGGTCAATGTCAGGTCCAGCCGCGTGCCGGGCGCGGTCTGGTCCCCTTCCGCGGCGATCGCCTTCGCAATCCGCCGGAAGCGCAGCGCGGCCAGGAAAATCAAGACGGCGCCTGCGACGATAAGGCTGAAACCAGTGACGTTGCCGAAAATTTGGTTCGTTACCTTTGCCTGCCGGCGCCCCAGCGACGATTCGGCCACCCTCAGAAAAATGTCAAACCGCTCCACCAGGAAGCCAAACGCCATGACCGCGATACCCGTGCGCACCCAGGCGAGAAAGGTACGTTCATTTGCCGCATGGTCCGAAAAGCTTTTGATGGTCATGAGGGATTTCCCGGAAATGCTTGTGGCAGGCGATTCGCGGCGCGCGCTGGCCCGTTCAGAACACCCCCAGCGCCAGCCCCGCCGCGAGCGCGGCGCCGATCTCGCGGCAGGGTTCCAGCGCTTCCGGCGCGAAATGCTTGGGCGCCAGAATCGCCGCCTTCGTCTGCGCCCCGGTGCGCATGATCACGGGCTCGGCGATTTTTTTCAGGCGCCAGCCGGTCACGATCCGCTCGATCTGTCTGGCCGCGCCCGTCCCGTCGGTGCCGGCGCAGATCAGCGCCGCGTAAGGCCGGCCGTTCACCTGGTCGAGCGCTTCGTAATAGCAGCGGTCGAAGAAATCCTTCATCAGCCCGCTCATCGTCGCGAGATTTTCCGGCGTCGCGAAGATATAGCCATCCGCCCGCAAGACCTGCTCCGGCGTGGCTTGCGCGGCCGGCCGCAGGACGACCCGCACATCCTCCTGCGCTCCGGCGGCGGAGGCCGCCGCCTCCGCCATCCGCCGCGTTCCGCCGGTAAGCGAATGGTAGACAATGAGCAGGGTTTTCCGAAGGAGAGCGTTCATCGCCGCGAGGCCCCCCTGATTTGCGTGCCTTGGATTTGCGTGCCTTGGATTTGCGTGCCTTGGATTTGCGTGCCTTGCGCCGCCTCAGCGCGCGGGCCTGGGCGGCGTGGCCGAATAATCGTAGAATCCCCTGCCGGTCTTGCGCCCGTACCAGCCGG
>JAJYAF010000404.1 GCA_021779655.1 Pseudomonadota bacterium | reverse complement strand
GCATGGCGGAAAACGGCGCCAGCCCGCGTTCGATCCACCATACCGGGCCACGCGCCGCCGCGAAATGGTTGACGAAAAGGATCAGGCCGCCCGGCTTTACCACCCGCCGCAGCTCCGCGACCAGCATGCGCGGATCGGGCACCACGCTGGCCACGAACATCGCCACCGCGATATCGAACTGCGCATCGTCAAAGCTCGTGGCCTGGGCGTCCATTTCCAGCAGGGCCTCGATATTCCGCAGCCCCTTTTCCGCCACCCGCTCGCGCGCCAGCGCCAGCATCGGCGCGCATAGATCAATGCCGGTCACCCGCTTCTGCGGCGCATAAAGCGGCAAGGCGAGACCGGTGCCCACGCCGACTTCCAGCACGCTGCTTCCCGGCGCCCGGTTCACCGCCGCCACCGCCGCCCGGCGCGCCGGCGCGGAGACCAGGCCGAAGCCGAAATCGTAGACCCCGGCCCAGCGCCCATACGCCTTCAAGACAGCGGAAGCATCCATCGGCTTCCTCGGCCCCGGACCGCCAGGCCGCTTCGCCCCAAGTCCAAGCGACCGTGTCGCCCCATAAGCTTCGGCCATATTTCCACCTTGTCTGCGTGTCATCGGTCCCAGACGTCACCGGTATGTCATATGCCTTTGGCGCAAAATCAGGGATGAGCGCAATGGGGGGGGACGCGCCGGGGCGCCCCGCAACCCCGATTCAGGCGCCGATCGCGAGGCGCTGCGCCTTGAACAGCTCCGCCACCCCTTGCCGCGCCAGCGCCAGAAGGCCGAGAAACGCCGCCTCATCGAAGGTCGATTTTTCCGCCGTCGCCTGGATTTCCACGATCTTGCCGCCCGAGGTGAGGATGAAATTGCCGTCCGCATCGGCCGCGGAATCCTCGGCGTAATCAAGGTCCAGAACCGGCAGGCCCTGGTAGATCCCGCAGGAGACCGCGGCGACCTGCCCCGTCAGCGGATCGGCCTTGATCACGTTGCCGGCCCGCAAATGCCGGATCGCTTGCGCCAGCGCGACATACGCGCCGGTGATGCTGGCGCAGCGGGTTCCGCCATCGGCGTTCAAAACGTCGCAATCCAGCGTGATGGTCAGCTCGCCCAGCAGCTTGCGGTCCACCACCGCCCGCAGGGACCTTCCGATAAGCCGCTGGATTTCCTGGGTGCGGCCGGATTGCTTGCCCCGCGCGGCCTCGCGGTCGCCACGGGAATGGGTCGCGCGCGGCAGCATGCCATATTCGGCGGTCACCCAGCCCTCGCCAAGCCCGCGCATGAAGCCGGGCACCTTGCCCTCTATGCTGGCCGTGCAAAGCACCTCGGTTTTGCCCATCCGGATCAGCGCCGAGCCTTCCGCGTGGTGCGAAAACCCGGTTATGATGGTCACTTCCCGAAGCGCATCGAAATTCCGTCCGGATGGCCGTGTCATGCTCTCTTTCCCTGTATTGATTCCGCCCGCCTCTTACGCTTTCGTTCGCCCGTGAACCATAGCCAGAAACCCGACCCGCGCCCGATGCCGCGCCTGCCGCCCGGGCTCGATATGCGCTCCGCCGCCATTCTGCGCGAAATCGTCGAGCAGTACATGGAAACCGGCGAGCCGACCGGCAGCCGCACCCTCTCCCGGCTGCTGCCGCTCAACCTCTCGCCCGCCACCATCCGCAACGTGATGGCCGACCTGACCGATGCCGGGCTGCTGTTCTCCCCGCACATTTCCGCCGGCCGGCTGCCCACCGATCGCGGCCTCCGCCTGTTCGTCGATGGCATGCTGCAATTCGGCGAGCTTTCAGAGGAAGAACGCAACGCCATCACCGCCACCTTGAGTCGCTCCGGCCGCAGCATGCAGGAAACATTGGAGCAGGCCAGCGCCATGCTCTCCGGTCTCTCGGCCGCCGCCGGCCTGGTGCTGGCGCCGAAGGGCGACGGCCCCGTCAAGCATATCGAATTCGTCTCGTTGAACCCGCGCCGCGCCCTCGTCGTCCTGGTCTCGGCCGATGGCCAGGTGGAAAACCGCGTTGTGGAGATCCCGCCGGGCATCCCGCCATCGGCCCTGCAGGAGGCCAGCAACTATCTCAACGGGCGCTTCTCCGGCCTTACGCTCGCGGAGCTGCGCAAGCGCGTCGCCGACGACATCAGCGCCGACCGCACCGCGCTGGATGCCTTGACCACCAGCGTCATCGCCGCCGGTCTCGCCACCTGGTCGGACCACGGCCGGGGCGGCTCGCTCATCCTGCGCGGGCAAAGCCGCCTGCTCTCCGAGGTCGACCAGCTGGATAAGCTCGGCACCATCCAGTCCCTGTTCGAGCGGCTGGAAGCGGAAGAGACCATGCTCCGCCTGCTCGAACTCGCGGAAGCATCGGCCGGCGTGCGCATCTTCATCGGCGCGGAATCCGGGCTGTTCGGGGCGGCCGGGATCTCCATGGTGGTGGCGCCCGCCCGCAACGCGCAAGACCGGATTGTCGGCGCCATCGGCGTGATCGGCCCGACCCGCATCAACTACGGCAGAATAATTCCGGTGGTGGATTATACCGCGCGGGTCATCGGCCGGCTGCTCGGATAAACGCCCGGCTGCGCGCCGATCCGCCCCCCGGAGCCAGGCCTTTGAGCCCGCTGCTTACCGGTCTCTGCGGTGTACGCCACGATTTCCAGCGCCATTGGCGACCACGCGCAGCAGCAGCGCGGCGGCGGCCAGCAGTTCAAACCCGTTCACCCATACGGAAAGCCGGTGGCCGCGCGCGAACGCCGTTTTGTCCCCGGCCAAGCGCAGCTTTTCCAGATGCGGCATCAAGCCGGTCCATAGCCACAGCGTGACCGCCGCGAGCACCGCGCTGGCGAGCGCGCCGGCCCATGCTCCGCGCAGCAGCAGCGCCGCCGCCGCCACCGCCGCGCAGGCGGTGACAAAACCGTAATACCTGGGGAACGCCGCGCGGATGAACGCTCCGGCCACGTCCGGCGGCAATTTGGTGAACACCAGCGGCGCCATGACGGCGCCGAAAAACAGCATCCCGCCGACCATTGCCGCCAGCGCGAGCGCCGCGATGCTTCTGCCCGGGCTCAAACCGCGTTCCTGCTTTTCAGCACGCGCACGAGGTGGCGCAGGCCGGAGAGAAAGACTTCCGGCTCCAGTTCAGCCGGTTGGGCGACAGCGCTAAAGCCGCGGCGACCAGGATCGTCGCGGGCGCCACCACCAGGAAAGGATCAATCGTCACGACGCCGTCGGCGCATCACCTCACCGCTCTTTCACCATTTCCGAGCGTGCCTCGCGAAACGCCGCCCGGCTAATACCGATAAAGCGCG
>JAJYAF010000020.1 GCA_021779655.1 Pseudomonadota bacterium | reverse complement strand
TCCCAAACGCAATTGCGGTGCCAGCATTGCGGGCAATGACCGTCCTTCGGGCGCTTCAATGCGGATGGTGATTACCCCATCAGCTTCAGCGTCCTTCATCATCTGGTCTAGGAGCACCGTTTTTCCAACGCCACGCAGACCAACAAGCATCATGCTTTTTGCTGGCCGGCCGATACGAAGGCGGCCCAGGCATTGGTGCATTTTTTCGCGAACACTATCTCGGCCAGAAAGCTCTGGCGGAGGACTCCCCGCTCCAGGAGCAAAAGGATTTCGTATCGGGTCCATTTTGTACCTAATTTAGGTGATTTATCTTATGATAATAAAATACCTAAATAAGGTACTCTCTGTCAAGCGCGTGCGTTACTCCGCGGCCCTTTGCCCGCTTTTGGCCGGTGCAGAATTCTTGATATTGGCATCACCACGACACCAACACCGACGGGGCAAGCGAACCAAGACTGTCGCGTAACTCAGGGCATGCGCGACAAGAAAGCTACTCAAGACTTTCGGAAAACCGCCCCAGTCAGGTGGTACCCGCTTTTGCGGCGCGGCATGCTTGTCATGCGCGACAGTGAAACGAGCCTTTTGCCGGGCGGAAGCAGGGTTTAGCCGCTACCTGCCGCGCTTTTCCTTCTGTTCCTTGGCCAGCTTGCGCAGCAGCATGTTGCGCTTGAGCGGCGAGAGATAATCCACGAACAGCACGCCGTTCAGATGGTCGATCTCGTGCTGGATGCAGGCGGCGAGCAGTCCCTCGGCCGCGATCTCCCGCCGCATCCCGCTCTCATCCTCGTACCGGGCCTTGATCCGGGCCGGGCGGGTGACCTCCGCGTATTGATCGGGAAGCGAAAGGCAGCCCTCCTCCCTGGTCGCCAGCTCCTCGGACTTCGCGACGATCTCGGGGTTGATCATGGTGAGCGGCGTCGGCGTGCCCTCGGGCTTGAGGTCGATCACCAGCAGGCGCAGCAGCCTGCCCACCTGCGGCGCGGCCAGGCCGATTCCCGGCGCCTTGTACATGGTGGCGTACAGCGCCGGGATCAGGTCCCGCAACGCCTCCTTGTCCTCGGCCTTGACCGGCCGGGCGGTTTTGCGCAGCCCCGGATGGGGCACGATGAGGATCGCCAGGGTCTCGACCGCCAGTTCACGATCTGTTGTCAACATGTCACGGCTTTATCCCCGGTATGGCTTGAGGGCAATTACGCCCTTGCGGTTCGTCATGGTTGTGACAACATGGACTGGACCGGCAGCCGATTCCGGGGCCGTCCCGCTTCGCTCATATGGGGGAGCCATTCGAGATGAACACCCGCGTCTTTGCCTCACCGATGTTTCTTGGCTTCGACCATCTGGAACAGATGATCGAGAGGGCCGCCAAAACGTCTTCCGACGGCTACCCGCCCTATAATATCGAGCAGCTCAGCCCGATCAGCCTGCGGATCACCCTGGCCGTGGCGGGCTTTACCATGGATGATCTGCAGATCACCCTGGAAGATAACCAGTTGGTAATCCGTGGCCGCCAGACTGACGACGGGCACGGCAGAGTCTTCCTTCATCGCGGCATCGCGGCCCGGCAGTTTCAGCGGGCCTTCGTGATCGCCGAAGGTATCGATGTCAAAGGCGCCTGGCTGGATAACGGGCTATTGCATGTCGATCTGGTGCGGCCGGTGCCGCAGCCCGTGGTTAAGACCATCCCGATCAGCAAGGGGCAGATAAGGCCACCGGTTGGGGCGAGCCGCACGGTCGATGCGAAATCGGATTCATCCGATGGCTGATGCGGCCCCTACCAGGCGCGACGGCCCTGCTTGGATGAAAGCAAAACGACTTCTGAAGCCTAAATAAACAACCAGGCGTAGAAAGGATAAAACCATGGATGCAAAAATTCGTGACCGTTCCGCCGATAACCTTCCCGGAACGGTGATCGACATCCACCGCATCTCGACCGCCGAACTCGCGGTGCTGGGCATCAGCGAAATCGCTTTCGTCAAGCCGGTGATGACGGAAATGGGCCCGGCCTTCGCCATCCATGCCGCCGACGGAACGCCGATGGCGATCGCCTCGGACGCAACCCTGGCCCAAGCGGCGATCATTCAACACGACATGGTGCCCAACCTGGTGCATTAAAGCCAACCGGAGACAGCTTCCCGCTTTCGCTCGATTTCCGCCCAATCGCGCCGGCTTCCATGCCGCCGGAAAGCATCGCGGCCATGCGGCTCTGGCGGCGCTTTCCCGCCATGCCTCACCGGCTCGTCAGGCGGAATTCGATCCGGCGGTTCTGCGCGTAATCGGCGGGCTTGTTTCCCGGCGCGATCGGGTTGGCATCGCCGTTGGCGGTTGCAACGATACGATCCGCCGGCACGCCGTCACGAACCAGCAGACTAACCACGGCGAGCGCGCGCGCCGCCGAGAGTTCCAGATTCGAACGATAAGGCCCGCCCTCGATCGGCTGCGCGTCGGCATAGCCGTCGACCGAGAGCACCCAGTTTATGTTCGGCGGGATCTTTTCCGCGATTTCGCCGATGACGCGCGCCACATCGGCAATCTCCGCCTGGCCGGCGGGGGTGAGGGTTGCCTGGTCCACGGGAAACAGCACGTCGCTTTCGAAAACGAAACGGTCTCCGATGACACGGATATTGGGCTCGTTCGCCAGAATGGCCCGCAACGTGCCGAAAAACTCGCTGCGATAGGATTGCAGCTCTTCCACCTTGCGGGCCAGCGCCTCGTTCAGCTGCCTGCCCAGATCGGCGATCTGCACGTGTTCCTTCGCATCCGCCGCCTGGGCGACATCCAGGGCCTGCGCCAGCATCGCGATCTGTAGCCGCAGCGCGGCAAGCTGCTGGTTCAGCAGGTCGACCTCGCGCAGCGCGGCCTGGGAGATCTGCGTCTGCGCCGCAAGGCCCGCGCGTGCCTGCGCCAGCTGGTCCTGCAATCCGCCGCTGCCCGGCGGAAGCTGCGATTGCAGGGCGGCGAGCCGGGCGGCTTGCGCGCTGACCTGCGCCTGCGCGGCCGAAAGCTGCGCCCGCAGGCTGTCCTCGGCCGTGGTGAGCGTGGCGAGGTTCCCATTGGCCGCCGCCAGCTGCGCGCTCAATCCGGCGTTCGCGGTCCTGGCCTGCGCCAGCTCGGCATTCAGCGCCGCGAGTTCCTGGCTCAAATTCGCCGAACTGGATTTCTCCAGCGCAAGTGCGGAGGAAAGCTGCGCGATCTGATCCTTGAGCCGGTTGATGGTGTTGTCGCTTCCCGTGAGCGCGGAGGAGAGAAACGCCTCCGCCAGGACGAATACCAGCAGCACGAAAATCGTGACCATGAGCAGGGTCGAGAGCGCGTCCACATAACCCGGCCACGCATCCAGCCCGTTTTCCCTCCGGTGCCGCAAAGCCATTTACGCCCGCTTCTCCTCTTTGGCCGCGGCCAGCGTGCGGGTCAGCATCTTCAAATCGCTGCGCAGCTCCGCGGTCATCTGCGTCCGGCCATGCTCCGTTTCGTTGATCAGCCGGTTCAGCAGCAGTTCGATATTGCGCAGATGCGCGCGCGCGATATCGTCGTTGCTTTCGGCGCCGGCATTGGCCAGCCGTGTCAGTGCCGGTGCCATTGCCACCTGCGCTTCGGCTATTTTCGCCATCAGCTGCTGGCTGGCGCGCAGCGTGTCGGACAGGGTTGCCATCTGCCCGGCGAAGCCGTGCAGGGCCGTGCTGGTTTGCCCCCGCGCGTCCTCGCCCCGGCTCAGCAACCGCTGCAACGATTCCATGTTCTCCGCCGTCTGCTCCATCAGCGCCTGCATATAGGCCGGCACCGTGGCCTCTCCGTCGCCGCCCAGCACGCCGGTCGAAAGCCGCGTCAGCCCGGCCAGCCACTCTTCCAGCTCGTTAAAAAACCGGTTCATCGCCTGCCCGGCGGTGAGATCGAGAAAGCCGAGAATGAGCGCGCCGGACAACCCGAACATCGAGGCGGAAAAAGCGGTGCCCATGCCGGCCAGCGTCTGCGCGAGCCCGGATTTAAGCTGGGCGAACATCGCGTTAACATCGCCACCGGCGAGGTTCATGCCGTTGATGACCGCGGCCACCGAGGAAACGGTGTGCAGCAATCCCCAGAAGGTGCCGAGCAGGCCAAGGAAGATCATCACGCCGGTGACGTAGCGGGAAAGCTCCCGCGATTCGTCCAGGCGCGAGGCGATGCCGTCCAGCAGCGTGCGCATCGCCGTCCCGGAAAGCGTGATCCGCCGCTCTCCCTCGGCGCGGCTTTGCAGCATCCTGGCCATCGGCGCCAGCAGGACCGGTGGGACGGCCTGCTGCAAGGGCTGACGGGTACGGCGGAAATGCTCGACCCAGCGGGATTCCGGATAAAGACGTAGTACCTGCCGCAAATTCCAGGCGACCCCGAACAGCTCCACCACGATGATGACCGAGTTGATCAGCGGATTCGCCAGGAAGAATCGCGCCAGTTGGGGAGCCAGCAGCGCGCCGGTGCCGTAAACCAGCAGCAGGAACACCAGCATCCGCACCAGGTAGTTCGTGGGCTTGCTCATGGCGTGGCGGTAATCCGGGCCGCATCCGTATCGCCGCTTTGCGCGGCGCCGTCGGCTCTTGGAATGATGCGCGCCGAGGCGATGCCGCAAGCGGCAAGCGCATCGCGGACGGCGAAGGCCCGGCTTAGCGAAAGCCGCACGGCGGCGGAGGGGTCGGCCGGGTCCGGCGCGGCATGGGCGTCGATGAAAATCGGCCCGGCGCTGGTGCCGCAAAACGGCCGGAGGATGGCGGCGGCGGCGGATGGCAGCGCGGCGGAGCCCGTGGCGAAATGCAGAACGGCGGGCAGCAATGCCGGGGGCGAAGCGGGCTTGAGGGGTGGCTTGACGGCGGCAGGCAGGGGCGTGGCAGGCAGGGGCGCGGCAGGCAGGGCGGCCGGGGACTTGGAGCCGGCCGCGCGCGGCGGTTTGGCATGAGCCGGCCGGAACGTGACTTTTACCCCGCCATGACCGGGCTCATGCCCGGCCAGCCTCCGGGGCGCGGGAGGCTGGCGGACCGGCGGCGCGGGCGGTGCGGGCGAAATGCCCGCAAGCTGGTCAAGCGCCGCATGGTTGATGATCACCTGCGCCCGGGCCAGGGGCGCGAGCAGCAGCAAAAACCCGGCGATCAGCGGCAGATGCGGTTTCACGCCCTCCCGTTTACCGTCAAGCCCCGCCCACTGCCAGACCATCGGCCACGACTTCCAGCAATTTGGCGTGCAGGTGCGGATTGGCGGCCACGATGGTTTCGCCGACGTTGTCCTTGCCCTCGCCATCGGTGGCGTAGCCGCCGGCCTCGCGCACGATCAGCATGCCCGCCGCGATGTCCCAGGGCTTGATGCCGATTTCCCAATATCCATCGTACCGCCCGGCGGCGGTCCAGGCCAGATCCAGCGCGGCCGAGCCGAACCGGCGGATCCCGGCGACCTGCGGCATCAGCGCGCGCATGGCGCGGGCGAAGGCGAGCCGGTTGCGATCGGTTGAAACCGCGAACGGAATCCCGGTGGCGAATACCGAATCCCGCAACTCCCGCCGCGCGGAAACGCGGAGCCGCCGGTCGTTCACAAAGGCGCCGGAACCCTTCTCCGCCCAGAACAATTCATTGTTCGCGGGTGAATAAACCACCCCGGCCATGACCTCCGTGCTGCCGTCGCTCGAACGCTTCTCCAGCCCGATGGAAATCGCCCAGTGCGGAATCCCGTGCAGAAAATTCGTCGTCCCGTCCAGCGGGTCCACCACCCAGCGCCAGGCCCATTTCTCCGAGCCCGTCGCCCCGCCCTCCTCCATCAGCATCGCATAGCCGGGCCGGGCCTTGGCCAGATCCTCGCGCAGGCTCGCCTCGGCCCGCAGGTCGGCCTGAGAAACGAAATCCCCCGGCCCCTTCACGCTGACCTGCAAATTCTCCACCTCGGCGAAATCCCGCAACAGGCGCCTCGCCGCCTTTTGCGCGGCGGCGTGCATCACGGTCATGTGCGGGGAAAGCCGGGGCATCATGGCGGCGGCTCAGCCCTTCGCCCGCTCCACGTAGGAGCCGTCCTCGGTGCGCACCACCACGCGCTCCCCGGCCTCGATGAAAGGCGGAACCAGGGTCTTGACGCCGTTGGAGAGCTTGGCCGGCTTGTAGGAACTCGATGCCGTCTGGCCCTTCACCACCGGGTCGGCCTCGACGATCTCCAGTGTCACGTGCGGGGGCAGCGTGATGCCGACCGGGTCGCCTTCCACCAGCGCCACCGACATCGCCATGTTGTCCTGCAGGAAGGGCGCCGCATCGCCCAGCAGCGCCACGGGAACCATGAACTGCTCATAGGTTTCCGGGTCCATCAGCACCAGGTTGTCGCCGTCGGTATAGGAATAGACGTAATCCCGGTCCTCGGTGGTCAGGCGCTCCACCGTGTCGGCGGTGCGCCAGCGCTCGTTGGTCTTGTTGCCGGTTTTCAGGTTGCGCATCTCCACCTGAATGAAGGCGCCGCCCTTGCCGGGCGTGATGATCTGCTGCTTGAGCACGGTCCATCGCTGGCCCTCGTGTTCGATCACCTGGCCGGCGCGGATGAGGTTTGCCTGCTGTTTCATGGATGGCTCTTGCTCTTTATGCGGATTGCAAACGGTGCCGCGCGGCTTACGCTGACCCGGCCCATCGGGCAAGAGAGGGGGGCGTGCGGCCGCCGGCCATGCGGGTCTTGATCGAGGCGATGCCGGCCGGCCGTCCGCGACATAGGGGGAATCAGCATGGAAACAAGAGGCGACCCTGACGGCCAACAGGCGTCCCGCCTGGGTGACAGTTGGCAGGCGTCCCGCCTGGGTGCGCGCCTGCCTTTCCTGCGGCGCCGGGCGCTGATGCAGGCGGCCGTCCGCGCCTTCTTCACCGCGCGCGGCTATCACGAGGTCGAAACACCCTATGCGGTCCCGGCGCCGGGCGAGGAAGTGCATCTGCGGGCTTTCGCGCTCGAACCCAAGGGGCTGTGGCTCCATACCAGCCCGGAATTCGCCATGAAGAAGCTGCTGGCGGGCGGTGCCGGCCCGATCTTCCAGCTTGCCCGGGTCTGGCGCGACGAACCGGCCAGCGACACCCACGCCGCCGAGTTCACCATGCTGGAATGGTACCGCCCCGGCGCGACGCTCGATGATCTGATCGAGGAGGTCATGGCCCTGCTGCGCACGATTTTGCCGCCCACCGTGCGCTGGCGCGGCAGTGAGGCGGCGCTGGCGGAGTATGAGCGCCTGACCGTCGCCGAGGCGTTCCAGCGCTTCACCGGCGCGGACGTGCTGGCCACGGCCGAGGATGCCTCTGCCCTGGCGCGCCAGGCCGGGGTCCGGCTGCGGGAGGGCGAGAGCTGGGAGGATTTGTTTTTCCGCCTGCTGCTCGCGCGTATCGAGCCGCAACTCGGCCGTGGCAGGCCGAGCTTTTTGACCCATTGGCCGCTCGCGCAGGCGGCGCTTGCCCGCCGCGACCCGGAGGAGCCGAGGGTCGCCGAGCGTTTCGAACTCTATTGCTGCGGCCTTGAACTCGGCAACGCCTTCGTGGAACTCACCGACCCGGCCGAGCAGCGCGCCCGGTTTTTGAAAGACCGGGCGCGCCGGCTGGCGGCGGGCGGGGGAGACTGGCCGATGGATGAGGCGTTCCTGGCGGCGGTTGGGGAAATGCCGGAATGCGCCGGCATCGCCATGGGGTTCGACCGGCTGGTCATGCTGGCAACCGGCGCCCCGCGCATCGGCGATGTGCAATGGCTTCCCTGAGCGGCGGAAATTGCCCGCGCCGCTCATCCGGGTCCGGCTTCCGCCACGGCAAGGTAGTTCACGCCGGTATCCCTGCTTATGCGGAAGGCCCCGCAAAGCGGCGAGAACTGCATTCCCGCCACATCCATCACCCGCAAATGGCTGGCGCGGCAGAAACCCGCGATTTCCGCCGGCGTGACGTAGCGCTGCCACTCATGCGTGCCGCGGGGGAGCAACCGCAGCAGGTATTCCGCGCCCAGCTTGGTGACAAGCCAGGCCCGCGCCGTGCGGTTGATGGTGGAAAGAAAGAGCAGCCCGCCCGGCTGTAGCAGCCCGGCCAGCGTGGCGATGAAGCCTGCCGGATCGGCCACGTGCTCGATTACCTCCAGCGCGGTGATCGCCTGGAATTTCCCGCCAGGGAATGTCTCGCCCATAAGCGCCTCGGGCGAGCCGGTGCGGTAGGCGAGCTTCAGCCCCTGCCCCGCCGCATGGGCCTCTGCCGCCGCGATCGCCTCGGGCGAAGCATCCAGCCCCAGCACGTCGCAGCCGGCCTTGGCCAGGGCCTCGGAAAGCAGCCCGGCGCCGCAGCCGACATCCAGAACCCGCACGCCCGAGCAGCCTCCGAACCTGCCGGCGATGTGGCGGGTGATCCATTCCGCCCGCACCGGGTTCATCATGTGCAAGGGCCGCATCGGCCCGGTGCTGTCCCACCAGCGCTCCGCCAGCGCGGAGAAGCGGGCGATTTCCTCCGGCCGGACCGAGCCTTGCCTTGCCTGCATTGCCGAACCTCCTCGTCCTTGGCTATGTGACGCGCCCGTTCGGGTTAAACAAGACGCCGCAAGGCCGGGGGCAGATTCGATGGCGCGTATCGTGATGAAATTCGGAGGCACTTCCGTGGCCGACCTCGAGCGGATCAGGAATGTCGCCGCCCGGGTGAAGCGCGAGGTGGAGGCCGGCAACCAGGTGGCCGTGGTCGTTTCCGCCATGGCGGGCGCCACCAACCAGCTCGTCGGCTGGTGTGAACAGCTCTCCCCGCTGTTCGATGCGAGGGAGTACGACACGGTGGTGGCGACCGGGGAACAGGTGACTTCCGGGCTGCTCGCCATCGCCCTGCAGACCCAAGGGGTGGAGGCGCGCTCCTGGCAGGGCTGGCAGATCGCCGTGGAAACCGACGGCGAGCACGGCAAGGCCCGGATCAACGCCATCAACGGGGATACGCTGATCGAGCGCATGCGGCAGGGCCAGGTGCCGGTGGTGGCGGGGTTTCAGGGGATCGGCCCGGATAACCGTGTCACCACGCTCGGCCGCGGCGGCTCCGATACTTCCGCCGTGGCGCTCGCGGCGGCGCTCAAGGCCGATCGCTGCGACATCTATACCGACGTTGACGGCATCTACACCACCGATCCGAGGATCGTGCCCGGGGCAAAAAAACTCGGCAAAATCACGTATGAAGAGATGCTCGAATTGGCCTCCCAGGGCGCCAGGGTGCTACAAACCCGCAGTGTCGAGCTGGCCATGAAGGAACGGGTGCGGGTGCAGGTGCTTTCAAGCTTTACCGACACGCCCGGGACCCTGGTCGTTGATGAGGATGAAATCGTGGAACAGGAAATCGTTGCCGGCATCGCTTACTCGCAAGATGAGGCCAAGGTGGTCGTGCGGCGGGTGCCGGACAAGCCGGGCATCGCCGCCGCCATTTTCGTTCCGCTGGCCGAGGCCAATATAAACGTCGACATGATCGTCCAGAACGTCGCGGCGGACCAGACCACGGACATGACCTTCACGATCGGCAAGGCCGATCTTCCGAAGGCCCTTGCGGTGCTGGAGCAGGTGCGCGCTGCCATCGGTTTCGCCGAGATCGGCACGGACAGTAATGTTGCGAAGATCTCCGTCGTGGGCGTCGGCATGCGCAGCCATGCCGGGGTTGCCGGCACCATGTTCCGCACGCTGGCCGAGCGCGGCATCAACATCCAGGTGATCTCCACCAGCGAAATCAAGGTGAGCGTGCTGATCGCGGCCGAATACACCGAGCTCGCGGTTCGCGCCCTGCATGCCGCGTATGGGCTCGATGCCCAGTAACGGCGCGGCCCGGACCGAGGCCCGCGCCGAGCGGCGGTTCGAGGCGCTGCAAGCGCGCGGCGCCGCCTTCCTCGGCACGGAACTCGCCATCATGGGCGGGGCGATGAGCTGGGTGAGCGAGCGCCGGCTGGTCGCCGCCATTTCCAATGCCGGCGGCTTCGGCGTGATCGCCTGCGGCGCGATGTCGCCGGAGATGCTGGCGGCGGAAATCGCCGGCACTCAGGCGCTCACCGACAAACCCTTCGGCGTGAATCTGATCACCATGCACCCGCAGCTCGACGATCTGGTGCGGGTCTGCCTCGAAGCCCGGGTCGGGCATGTGGTGCTGGCCGGCGGCATTCCGCCGGCGCCGGCCATCCGCGCCGTGCGGGACGGCGGCGCGAGGCTCATCGCCTTCGCGCCGGCGCTGGTGCTGGCCAGGCGCTTCGTCAAATCCGGCGTGGATGCGCTGGTGATCGAGGGGTCGGAGGCCGGCGGCCATATCGGGCCGGTCTCGCTCACCGTGCTGGCCCAGGAAATCCTGCCGCATATCCGCGAGATTCCGGTCTTCGTCGCCGGCGGGATCGGCCGTGGCGAGGCGATCCTCGGCTATCTCGAAATGGGCGCGGCCGGCGCGCAGCTTGGAACCCGATTCGCCGCCGCCGCCGAGAGCATCGCGCATCCGAACTTCAAGCAGGCCTTCATCAGGGCGAATGCGCGCGACGCGCTGCCCTCCGTCCAGCTCGATGAGCGTTTTCCGGTCATTCCCGTGCGCGGCCTGGTCAATGAGGGCACGCGCAAATTCCTCCAGCACCAGGCCGAGACGCTGGCGAAGTTCCAGGCCGGCGAATTCGACAAGACGGAGGCGCAGCTTGCCATCGAGCATTTCTGGGCAGGCGCGCTGCGCCGGGCCGTGATCGATGGCGATGTGGAAACCGGATCGGTCATGGCGGGGCAGTCGGTCGGCATGGTCACCGCCGTGCAGCCGGTGGCGGAAATCCTCGCGGAGCTGAAGGCGCAGGCGGTGACGGCTCTGGCCGCCCGCCTTCGTCAGGAAGATTCCGGCAGCCAAGATGAAACCGGCACCGAAGGTACCCTGAACATGGGGTAAAAGCGGGCCGCAACAGGGAACGCAGCCTGAACGACTCGCGGCGGCTCTTCGCCCGCCTGCGCGAGGCGCTCGCCGGTGGCGGCGCCAGCCTGCCGGACATCGCCAGGCTCGTGGCAACGGAATTGCCGGCGGATGCCTGCGCCATCTATGTCGCGCGCGCCGGCGAGCTGCTGGAGCTTGTCGCCACGCATGGGCTGAACATCGACGCCATAGGCAGGGTCAAGCTGCGCCTCGGCGAAGGCATCATCGGCATGGCCGCCGCCTCCGGCCAGCCGATGAATCTGCCGGACGCGCAGAATCATCCCCACTTCGCCTACCGGGCGGAGGTTGGCGAGGAGCGGCTGGCGGCGCTTTTCGCCATGCCGGTCAAGCGCGCCGGCAAGATTCTCGGCGTCATCGCGATCCAGAACGAGCAACCGCGTCCCTTCCTGGACCTGGAAGTGGAATCCATCGCAACCATTGCCATGCTGCTCGCGGAAATTCTCTCCCGGGCCGGCGCCACCAACCTTCCCGAGGAAGGGTTCAGCAACACCCTGCCACGCCGTTTGGCGGGCCATGTGCTCTCCGCCGGCATCGCCAGGGGGCCAATTCTTCCCTATGGCGCGGCGGCGCCGATTGCCGAATTGCTCACCGACAATCCGCAGGCCGAGCTGAAACGCCTCGATGTGGCGGTGGATAGCGCTGCCAAGACCCTGGACGGCCTTATCACCGCTTCCCTGCCCGGCGGCAGCGCGCCCCGGGAGATGCTGGACGCCTACCGCATGGTGGCGCAGAGCGTGGGCTGGCTGACCCGCGTGAGGGAAGCCATCGCCAACGGGCTTTCCGCCGAGACCGCCGTGGATAAGGTGGCGCGCGAACTGCGCGAGCGCATGCGCCGCATCGGCGATCCTTACCTGCGCGAGCGCCTGGCCGATATCGAGGACATGATCGGCCGGCTGATGGTGGCCCTGGGGGGCGCGAAGGCCAAGCCCGAGCGCGCCGACGGCGCCATTCTTCTGGTCCGCCGCCTCGGCCCCGCCGACCTGCTCGACTGGCACAGCCGCGGAATCGCCGGTGTGGCTATCGAGGAAGCCAGCCCTTCCGGCCATGCCGCGATTCTGGCCCGGGCGCTCGGGCTGCCGGCCCTGCAGGTGGATCGCGGCGCGCTGGAGGCGGCCAACGAGGCCGAGGAGGCACTGCTGGACGCCGAAGGCGCCACGCTGATTCTGCGCCCGGAGCCGGATGTGATGCAAATGTACGACCGCGCGCTGGCTACCCGGTCCATTCGCACCGCCGCATTGGCCGCCTATCGCGACCGGCCCGCCGCCACCCAGGACGGCGTGGCGATGCGGCTGATGCTGAATGTCGGGCTGGCGCTGGAGCTCGACCAGTTGGAGCGCACCGGCGCCGATGGCATCGGCCTATACCGCACAGAAATCGCGGCGCTGGCGGCGGGCGGCGTGCCGGATGTGGCGGGCCAGGCAGCGGAATATGGCCGGGTGATGGACCGGGCCAGGGGCCGGCCCGTGCTGTTCCGCACGCTCGACCTCGGAGCCGACAAGCTGCTTCCCGGCGAAAGCGCGGGGATCGAGGAAAACCCCGCCATGGGCTGGCGATCCCTGCGCGTGGGGCTGGATCGCCCGGCGGTGCTGCGCCGCCAGCTTCGTGCCCTGCTGCTGGGCGCGCAGGGACGGCCGCTTTCGGTCATGTTCCCCATGGTGGCGACCGTGGACGAGTTCCGCGCCGCGCGCGACCTCCTGGAAGCCGAGGCCGCCCGAATCCGGCCGGCACCGGAGAGCCTCAGGGCCGGCACGATGATCGAAATCCCCTCGCTGCTGTTCCAGCTTCCGGGCCTGCTGGCGGAGGCCGATTTCGTCTCGGTTGGCACCAACGACCTGATGCAGTTCCTCTTCGCCGCCGATCGCGGCACGCCGGAACTGGCGGATCGCTACGACACGCTCTCCGCCCCGGTGCTGGAATTGCTGGAGCGCCTGGTGGTGGCCTGCAAGGAAGCCAACGTGCCGCTTTCCGTTTGCGGCGAGGCGGCCGGCCGGCCGCTGGACGCGCTCGCCTTCGCCGCCATCGGGGTGACCACCCTTTCGATGTCCGGTAATGCGATCCTGCCGGTGAAGGCGCTGCTGGCGGAGGCCGATCTTGAGCGGTTCCGCCCGGTATTGCGCGATCTGCGCCGCTCCGGCGCGGCCGGCGGCAGCATCCGCGAGCCGCTTGCGGCCTGGGCGCGCGAGCATGGGCTGCCAGTATGACCCCTTGGGATTGTAGACGCTCCGGGGTATACTCACCTTGAGTATCGCCGGGGGGTATCGTTGCCCCTATATTGTTACCTTGCAGGCAACTGCTCTTCCCCGCGCCGCGCGCCTCTTAACCGTCGGCGCCGATGGGGATAAAAGCCGCAGGACGGAACGTGGAATGACCTCGCAGGATAGCCATCACGGCCAGGCGGTCGAACCGGATAGCGGCACGGGCACGGCCCGTATCGGCGCCGAGTTGCGCGCCGTCCGGGAGCGGGTCGGCTGGAAGCTCGGCGAGGTCGCGGCGGGCTTACGCATTCGTGAAACCTATCTGGAGGCGATCGAGCGGGGCGATCTGGAGGCCTTGCCGGGCCCCGCGTATCAGGTGGGCTTTGTGCGTGCCTACGCCCGCACGCTTGGGCTGGACGGGGAGGAAATCCTGCGCCGCTTCCGGGCCGAAGGTTTGGGCACGGCCAGGAAACCGGAACTGAGCTTTCTTGCCCCGGTGCCTGACCGCGCCATTCCCAGCGGGGCGATCATACTGCTCGGAGTCGTGCTCCTGCTGGCGGGCTACGGGTTCTGGTTTGTGCATACCGAACACACGGGCATGCTTGCCGCCGCTGTTCCCGCCGTGCCGGCCCAGCTCCAGCCGCTGGCCGCGCCGGCCGTTCCGGTCCCGGCCACGCCGAAGCCTGCGCCGCGAGCGCTTGCCACGGCAACCCGGCCGCCCCCCGCGCCGGCAGCCGCCG
>JAJYAF010000403.1 GCA_021779655.1 Pseudomonadota bacterium | reverse complement strand
GGTGCGAGCCTGCCGCTACGCTTTCCTGGAACTCGGGATCGAGGACGGGATTATCGTCTGCCGCACCGATTCGCTCGGCGCCGGCCTGACGAAGCAGATCGCCTATAGCCGTGAGCCGGGCGATATCGGCGATCAGTACAACAGCTTCCTCGATTGCGAGGAGGTGGCGCCGAACGCGCTGGGTAATGGCGAGGTGCTGATCAGCCGCGCCGGCAAGCTGCTGCGGCCGAAGCGGCTGCCGAGCAACCTGTTCCAGTTCCGCCCCGGTACCGGCGCCGATCGTTGCGTGCTGGACTGCATCACCGCGCTGCAAAACGGCGCCGACCTGTTATGGATCGAGACCGAAAAACCGCATGTCGAGCAGATCGCCGCCATGATGGACCGGATCCGCGCGGTGTTCCCGAAGGCCAAGCTCGCCTACAACAACTCGCCTTCGTTCAACTGGACACTCAACTTCCGCCAGCAGGTCTTCGACGCCTGGAAGGAAGCGGGCAAGGATGTTTCGGCCTATGACCGGGCGAAGCTGATGAGCGCGGAATATGACGAAACCGAACTCGGGCGGGCCGCGGATGAGCGCATCCGCACCTTCCAGAGAGACGCCTCCAAGCGTGCCGGGATCTTCCACCACCTGATCACCCTGCCGACTTATCATACGGCGGCGCTCTCCACCGATGAACTCACCGCCGATTATTTCGGGGAGGCGGGGATGCTGGGCTACGTGAAGGCCGTGCAGCGCCAGGAGATCCGCCGGGGCATTGCCTGCGTGAAGCACCAGAACATGTCCGGCTCCGATATCGGCGACGATCACAAGGAGTATTTCGCGGGCGAGGCGGCGCTGAAGGCGGGCGGCGCCCACAACACCATGAACCAGTTCTCGTAAAGCCGGATCAAGGGGCCGCCCCGCCGCCTTCAGGCGGCCCCTTGGCTCGGGCCTTCAGGCGGCCCCTTGGCTCGGGCCTTCAGGCGGCCCTTCGGTTTTGGGCCGGGTGCTTGTCACCCGGGTAGCGCGGGCGTTTCGGCTTGCGAATGATCATGTCCGGGTGCCGTTGCGGCTTTTTGGCCGGCGCCGCCCGTGCCGGACGGATGCCGCTCGCCACTGCTATTTCCACCCGCGTGAGTTTCTCGATCGCGTTCAAATGGGCGAGTTCCGTCGCGTCGCAGAAGGCGACCGCCTGCCCTTTGGCGCCGTTGCGGGCGGTGCGGCCGATGCGGTGGACATAGCTCTCCGGCTCATTCGGAAGCTCGTAGTTGAAGACATGGGAAATGCCGGCGACATCGATGCCGCGCGCCGCCAGGTCGGTTGCCACCAGAACGCGCACCCGGCCGGATTTGAATTGGTCCAGCGCCCGCTGCCGCGCGTTCTGGCTGAGATTGCCGTGCAGCGCGGCGGCGCCGATATTTTCGGCGTTCAGCGCCTCGGCGACCCGGTCGGCACCGCGCTTGGTGCGGGTGAAGACCACCGCGCGGGTGATCTCCGGCGCGCGCAGCAGCCGCAGCAGCAGCGCCCGCTTGGCCGCCGCCTCCACGAAATGCACCGATTGCGCCACCAACGCGGGCGTGGCGGTCTTGGCCTCGATTTGCACGCAGGCGGGGTTTTTCAGCAGCCCCTCGGCGAGATGCGCGATTTCCTTCGGCATGGTGGCCGAAAACAGGAAGGATTGCCGGCGGGCGGGAAGCCCGGCCACGATTTTGCGGATATCGGGCAGGAAGCCGAGATCGAGCATGCGGTCCGCCTCATCCAGCACGAAGCGGCCCGCCTGGTCGATGAGCAGATGGCGGGTGCTCATCAAATCCAGGACGCGCCCCGGCGTGCCCACGACGATATCGGCGCCGCGCGCCATCCGGTTCACCTGGCTTGAGCGCCCCATCCCGCCCACGACCAGCGCCGTGCCAAGACCCAGCCCCGCGCCGAATTTACGGAATTCCTGCTCGATCTGCACCGCGAGTTCGCGGGTGGGCGAGAGGACCAGCGCGGCGGTGGCGAAGCGGCGCGGGCGAACGCGCTCCGTCGCCAGGGCCTGGAGAATGGGGAGGGCGAAGGCGGCGGTCTTGCCGGTGCCGGTCTGCGCGATGCCCAGCACGTCCTGCCCGGCCAAGCCAGGCGGCAAGGCCCGTGCCTGGATTGGGGAGGGTTCGAGAAAACCGCTCACCGCCAGGGCGCGCAGGATGGGGGGTGCGAAACCGAACTGGCCGAAGCCGGGGGAATCGGGGGTCATAAACAATCATGCTCCGGCGCCGCGAATGAGTCATTCGCGGGCGCGTCTGTCCGATTCCATGCGCGAGAAGGAAGCGAGGGTTAATCAGGTCTGCCGTTGCCGGGCGGCTGCCGCCAGAGCATTCAGGACATATCGGCGGCCAGGCCAGGGCAGATGCCCGTCCGCGCTCCGGCTGCCGACGCAGCGTTCTATCGCGGATCGCGGCGTTGCGTGCAAGCCCCCCGCCGCAAGGCAGCCCTGCCGACCGGCCGGCTGACGCTCAGCCCTGCTTCCAGGGCAGGCCCTCGTACTTCCAGCCGGCGATGCCGCCGCGATGGCCCCTGGCATCGAGCGGGCCCTCGAACCCGTCCTTCACGTTATACACATGCTTGTAGCCGGCGGCATGGGCCGCCTGCGCCGCCGCCATGCTGCGCCCGCCGCTGCGGCAAAGGAAATAGACGGAGTTGGACGGATGCACGTTGGCATGGGCCAGCGCATCGAGAAATTTCGGGTTGGCCTGCATGCTGGGAAAAACCTGCCACTGGATCAGCACCGGCTGCTTGCCCGTCTGGCTCAGATCCGGAACGCCCACGAAGCTCCATTCCGCATTAGTCCGCACATCGCAAAGGCACGCTTCCGGGTCGCTCATCAAGGCCTCCCAGACCTGGCGCGGTGTCAGTTGCTCGATCATGCACTCCTCCCGCCTGGCCGCTTGTAACGGCCCCACGCAGGCCAAAGTCTAGCCGGGGCCAAGCGGATTGAAAATGGCTTTAATTGGGAATCTCATCCGGTATCTTTCTCCACCCGCACCCGGTCCACGCGGCGGCCGTCCATTTTCAGCACCTCGAAGCGCCAGCCGCCGAAAACCAGGGTATCGCCGGTGCGCGGCGGGCGCAGCAGCAGCGCCAGGATAAGGCCGCCCAAGGTGTGGTAGCTGCCCGGATTGGGCAGATCCGGCAAATGCAGCCTCGCCTTGATTTCATCGACCGGCATCAGCCCGTCGAATTCATGGACATTCGGCTCGGCTTGCGGCGCGCCGGGTTTCGGCGCGTCCTCCCCTTCGCCCACGATCGACTTCAGCACGTCGGCCGCGGTGATCATGCCTTC
>JAJYAF010000019.1 GCA_021779655.1 Pseudomonadota bacterium | reverse complement strand
GTCCTGTCCGAGCGCTTGCCGCTCCAGCCGAACCAGATCGTTCCGGGCGTTACCGCATCGGCCAGGGCGACGGCGAGGCCGCCGGCTGTCGCCCCTTTTTCGTTCGGCGAAGGCATCCGGTTGGAGACGATGATCGTCCGGCCGGCTGGTTCGGCTCGTGAGGCTGGCTTCACCGCGTCATCCCTCATACTCCGGGCCAGGGCTTCAGCCCTGGCTTCATCCCTGGAAATCCTGTTCAACACGCGCGCCGCTCCTGCCTCGCTTGCCATTGCTTGTTTGCTTGCGTGTAGCGTATTTCCGTTGGTTTTATCGCGGCCATCCTCGTTAAGGTGGCGAAAAGGCGGGGTCGTTCAAGCACCCTTACGGATTTTCAATAAGCTGTAACGGCCCGCCATGCCAGGGGAAAATGCCCCGAGAGAAACGGCCCGAGAGGGAGACGGCGCGGGAGGATGGCTGGGACGGGAGGGATCGAACCTCCGAATGGCGGAATCAAAATCCGCTGCCTTACCGCTTGGCGACGTCCCAAAACCGGGGATCTTCAGGGCCTGGCGTGGATGGTTCCGGCCCCGATGGTCCTGGACCTGCTCATAGGTCGGTCGCGGTGCCTTCGTAAAGTCCCCCGCCCCAGAGCCACAGGCCGCGCCCGCCGCCCGAGGCGGCCGCCCGCGCCGCCTGTTCCGGCGTGGGGAACAGCGCGAAGCAGGTGGCGCCGGAGCCGCTCATGCGCGCCAGCAGGCAGCCGGGCAGGTGCCGCGCCCAGGTCAGCACCTCGGCGATTCCCGGCGCGAGGCCGGTCGCGGCTCCTTCGAGATCGTTGCGCAGGGTGGCGAGTGTCGCGGCCATCGCCCCGGCATCCGGCCAGGCGGCAGGCAGCGCGGCGGGCGCCGAGAAGGCTGCCCGGCGGGCACGGAATACCGAAGCGGTGGAGACCGGAAAACCCGGATTGGCGAGCAGGATGCCAAAGGGCGGCAGGCGCGGGGCCGGGCCGAGGATTTCGCCGATGCCGCCCATCCGCGCGGTGCGCCGCGCGAGGCAGACCGGGACATCGGCCCCGAGCGCCAGCGCGATTTCGTCCAGCTCCGTTTTAAGCCCCCAGGCGGCGCGCAAAAGCCGCAGGCTGGCCGCCGCATCGGCGGAGCCGCCCCCGATACCCGACGCGACGGGCAGGTTCTTTTCCAGCAGCAAGGTGCCCGTCGGCACCTGGCCGGCACGCGCCGCCAGCCGCCGCGCGGCCCGCAGCACGAGATTGTCGGCCTCGCCATCGAGCCCGGCGGCGAACGGGCCGGAAAGCCGCAGGCTCAGCGCCTCCGCGGGCGCATAGCTCAGCCGGTCGCCCATGGCGGGAAACACGGCCAGGCTGTCCAGCAGATGGTAGCCATCCGCCCGCCTGCCGGTGACATGCAGGTACAGGTTGACCTTGGCCGGTGCGAAGCTGGCAGGCATGGCCCTTTCCTATGCCGGGGGCTGGATCTGCTTCAGCTTGTCCTCAATCTGGCTTTGCAGCTTCGGGTCCGGTTGCAGGGCCAGCGCGCGCTGCCATTGATAGCCGGCTTGCAGCCGCTGACCCGCCTGCCAGAAGGCATCGCCCAGATGGGCGTTGATTTCCGCGTCGTCCGGCTCAAGCTCGACGGCGCGGATAAGCAGCCTGAGCGCCGTTTCCGTATTGCCGTCGAGCAGATACACATAGCCCAGGCTGTCGACGATATCGCCTTCGTTCGGATCGAGTCTCACGGCTTGCTGCAACATGCCGCGCGCCGCGCTCATGTTCTCGCCGTGGAGCGCCCAGGAGTAGCCGAGATAGTTCAGCACGTAGGGCTGGTTGGGCGAAAGCGAGAGGGCGGTGCGGAGGTCGGCTTCCGCGGCCGGCCAGTTGCCGCTCTGGTCCTTGGCAATGCCACGGTCGTAGTACAGCGTCCAGGCGCTTTGCGGCGGCGGGTGCGGCAGCGCCGCGATCGCCCGGTCGTAATAGGCGACCGACTGCGCGAACTGGCCCTCGCCGCGCAGGATGTCGCCCGCCTCGGCCAGCGCGTCCACGCTGGAGGGCATGCGCGCCAGCAGCTTGTCCAGCAGGGCGGCGCCATCCGCCGGCCGGCCGGAAGCCGCCATCAGCGAGGCTTCCTGAAGCACCGCCGGACCGTAGAGCGGATCGTCCGGGCCGATCGGCTGGAGCGTCGCCAGCGCCTGGCGCAGTTGAATCGGCCGCACGGGCGCTTGCGGCGGCTGTTCCCCGCCGGCCTGCACGTCGGCAAGCAGCAGCCGCGCCGCAGAAAGGTCGGGCCGCAAGGCGAGCGCGAAGCGCAGGAACGTGATCCGTAACAGGACCTCGCCAGGGTCGTTCAGCGCGCCCGCGACCGCGAGATAGGCTTCCGCCAATCCATCGGCCGGCGTCGAGATGACCGGCTTCGCCATCCCGGCCCGCAAGGCCGGAAGCGCCAGCGCCAGCGTCGGGTGCAGGGCAACCACCCGCTGCAACTCGGCCTCCGCGCCCTGCATGTCTCCCTGCCTTGCCTTCCAGCTTGCCATGATCTGCGCCAGGCGCAGATTGGGTATCTGGTTCGCCGTGTCGGCGGCGGCATAAAGCTGGACCGCGTTTTTCATGTCCATGGCATTGTCGGCGATCAGCGCCGCATTCAGGATATAAATGCCGCCGAAGGGCGAGTTCTGCGCCGCCGGCAGGAGAATGTTCAGCGCGGCGCTGGGGTCGCCGGCGCCATCCGCCATCCAGGCCAGCAAAAGCGGCTTCAGCACGCCGGTGAGATCGTCGCTGGGCAGTTGCGAAAACAGCGCCTCGGCCGATCTGTACGCGCCGCTCGCCGCCGCCTGGTTGGCCAGCAGCATCTCGGCCATTGCGCTGTCCGGCACCTGCCTCGCAAGATCCACGGCCAGCGGGCTGCCGGCCAGGAGCGCGGAGACGAAGCCGTTGCTGAGCAGCAACGGGTTGCCAGGATCGGCTTGCAGGGCGGTCATGTAGTATTGCGTCGCGGTGGCCGGGTCCTGCCGCGCATCGGCATATTCCGCGGCGAGGAACGCACCGTAGGCAAGCCCCGCCTCGGTACCCTCGGCGCCGCTGCGGTTGGCCACCGCGCAGGCCGACAGCATGATGCAGAAACCAAACGCAATCCGCTGCGCGGCAAGATATTTCATTGTCATGGAGGTTACTTAGCAGTGCCTTGCCGGCTTCCCAAGAGAGCCCAGGCCGGGGACAGCCTCCCGGCTTGGGGTGGGCTTAAGCTTGGGCTTGGGCTTGGGCTTGGGCTTGGCGTTCGGGAAGGCTTATGTGCATAGGCTTTGGCAAGCGCCAGCAACCCGAGAGGAAGGCGGCCACCGCTTGGATAACGCGTTTCATGCCACCACCGCGGGAATCCGCGTCGATGTGAGGGTTTATTACCTGGAGGAACAATCCCGGCCGGAGGATGGCCGCTTCGTCTGGGCGTATCAGGTCCGTATCCATAACGGAACGTCAACGACGGTTCAGCTGCTGCGGCGCAGCTGGCGGATTACCGATGGCAGCGGCCAGGTCATGCGCGTGGAAGGCGAGGGGGTGGTGGGCGAGCAGCCGGTGCTCGCGGCGGGCGAAAGCTTCGAATACACCTCCGGCACGCCGCTGGCCACGCCTTCCGGCTTCATGACCGGCACGTATCACATGCTGCGCCGCGATTCAGGGGCGCGGTTCGATGTGGCGATTCCCCTTTTCAGCCTGGACAGCCCGCACCAGGACAACCGGCGCCATTAGCGCGTGATGCGCGGTTCAGGCTTGCCTATATCCGCGTTCGGCGCTTGTAATCGGCGGCCATAACCGCGATCGCCAGCAGGAGATTTTTTTCGTGAACGTTCAAGCGTCCATGCCATTCGGCAAACCGAACCGGTCCATGAAGAAGCCGGGCCGGGAGAAGGCGGAAGCCGCGATCCGCACGCTGCTGCTCTGGGCCGGCGACGATCCGGCGCGCGAAGGGCTGCGCGATACGCCCGCGCGCGTGGTCCGCGCCTATGAGGAATTCTTCCGCGGCTACGAGGAGGACCCGGTCGCCCTGCTGGCCCGCACCTTCGAGGAGATCGAGGACTACGACGAGATGGTGGTGCTGCGCGACATTCGCGTGGAGAGCCATTGCGAGCATCACATGCTCCCGATCGTCGGGCGCGCGCATGTGGCGTATCTGCCGGCCAGGCGGGTCGTCGGCATCAGCAAGCTCGCCCGGGTGGTGGATGCCTATGCCCGCCGCTTCCAGATCCAGGAGAAGCTGACAGCGCAGATCGCGAACAGCATCAACGAGGTGCTGCAGCCGCGCGGGGTCGCGGTGGTGATCGAGGCGAACCACCAGTGCATGTCCACCCGGGGGGTGCACAAACCGGGGGCGAGCATGGTCACGAGCCGGATGCTGGGCGCCTTCCGCGACGATCCCTGCACCCGGCGGGAGTTCCTGGGGCTGATTTCCGCCCGTTCCTGCAACGCGGCCGAAAGCTGATCCCGGCCGGCGCCGGTTCCGGCCGGTGTGGCGAAAGCCCCGGCCTCACACCGGCGCGCCGGCCTTCCCGTTCGCGGCGATGCCCGCCGGTTCTCCGGTCTCCAGCAGATGGTCGAGCAGCACGGCTGCCGTATCCGCCCAGGCCGGCGGGCGGAAGCGCGCGCGGATGCGCGCCTCCAGTTCGCCCAGGCGCGCTGGGTTCTCGATCAACTCGCGCACCACGCGGGTGGCGTCTTCCAGATTTTCCGGATCGAAATAGACACAGAACTCGCCGCCGGCCTCGGGGATCGAGGCACGGTTGGAGGCCGCGGCAACCTTGCCGTAGCTCAGGCTCTCCGTCACCGGCAGCCCCCAGCCTTCGTAAAGCGAGGGGAAGACCGTGAACAGGCAGGTCTCGTAAAGCGTGGCGAGCTCGGACTCGGACGGGGAATCCACCAGCTTGATGAAACCGTTCAGCCAGCCCGCATTCTTGAGCTGCGCCATCAGATCGGCCGTCAGCCATGCCGGCTTGCCGGCGAAGACGAGATAGGGGACCTGCGCGGCGGGCAGTGTCTCCAGCAGCCTGCGCCAGACGCGGAACATCAGGGCGTGGTTCTTGCGGACCTCGATGGTGGAGACCAGGAGGACGAAGGGCCGCCCGAACGGGGACGCGGCCGGAACCGCGAGCGGCGGCGGCGGCGTATGCCCCATGGGAAGCACGACCGGCGCGACCCGGCTCCGGTTGCACGCGTTCATGTGCGTGGTGAAATCGCGGGCGGTGTTGTTCGAAACCGCGAATACCTGGTCCGCCTGGGAGGCCACCCCGTTCAGCCAGGCGCGGTAGCCGGGCAGGCTATCGGCGCTGGTCCATTCCGGAAAGAGTTGCGGGATCAGATCGTGGACCATCACGGCAAGGCGCAGGCCGTAACGCTGTTTCACGTGGCGGCCGGCCATCCAGTTCAACGCCCCCCAGGGCGCGCCGAGCGTGACGAAGACATCTCCCGGGGCGAACACGGCTTTCTCCGTGGCCAGGCGAACCGAACCCGGGCCGACCGGCACCGGCGGCCGGCCCGGCTCCCGCAGGGCGGCGACGCAGGCCAGCGCCAGATCGCGCAGGGCGAGCAGGAACTGCCTGCCGGAACGGTAGAGCCGGCCAAGCGGCATGCGGATGCCGGGCGTAAGGCGGCGAGCGAGGTAGCTGTGCAGCGGGCTCATCCCGTTCGAACGCCCGGGTGGCGCCAGCATCCCGGGTTGCACGCCGGAGAACGCCTCCGGCAGCGGGGCGGACGCGCTCTCCGCCGAGCAGGCGGCCATTATCCCCGCTTCGAGCTCCGGCCAGTCCACCTGGAAATACTCATCCGGGGTGACACCGTGCCGGCAGAAGCGCACCTTCCCGGAGGCGCCGGCCTGCCGCCACGCTTCCCGGCAGATCTCGAAGGCCACGCGCTGGATGCCGGTGGGGCGGCGGGCGTATTGATAGAAACCGATCAGGTCCTCGACATCGAACCACAGCGTCGCCGCCGCCATCTCCGGCCGGCCACCGCGCGCCGGGAGTGCAAGAAACGGGACGGCGCCGCTTGGTCTCATGGATAATGCCAGATGGTCATTCGTGAAAACCTATCTGGGGCCGGTGGATAGATCAAACACGTTAGGCGCGTATTAACAATTTTTCAGCCATATGCGCTTTCCGATCCTCGCAGATTCCACCCGGCCACCCTGTCCATGCGCAAAAATGTTACGATTAGTAAAGGAATTGGCCTCCGTCTCCGGCGCGACACGCGCTCGGTCACGGCGGTGGAATTCGCCCTGATCGGGCCGGTGGTTTTTCTGTTCTTGTTCGCGGTCCTGCTGACCGGCGTGGTGCAGTTCTGGCAGCTCACGCTCGATGATTCCGCCCGCAACGCGGCCCGGCTGATCGCAATCGGCGCCGGCAACGCGGCCAGCGGCATTCACAACGGTTCGGATCTCGTCAATTCCATTTGCGGGGAATTCGGCGTGGGCGCGCCGTCCTGCGCCGGCAGATTGCAATATGCGGTGCAAGGCGCGCCAACCTTTGCAAGCGGCATCGTCCCGGCCACGGTCAGCGCCAGCGGCAATCTTTCGCCGAACGGCACCTATACCGGGATCGCCGTCGGCCAGCCGTTTCTCCTGCAGGTTGTGTATCCGGTGCCGATCAGCATTCCGCTATGGCCGATGAACCTGATCACGCTGAACGGCACGAACGCTATCATTTCGGCGGCCGCGCTGGTGGCCGAGCCGTGACCCGCCTGCCCCGCAAGCGGCGGCTGTTCCGGCGCGCCGCCGCGGAAAACAGGCTCGCTTTGTTCTCCTGGCTGAGGCAGATGGTGCTGTGGCGGCTTGCCGTCAGCCGGCGTGGCATCGCGGCGGTGGAATTCGCGATCTGCGCGCCGATGCTGCTGCTGCTGGTCTTCGGCACATTGGAGATCATGCTGCTCTACCGGACCGAGCAGAAGCTCAACACGCTGGCCGGCAATTATGCCCAGATGGTGGCAAACCAGGAGGTCGCGCAGGTGAATAACCTGGGCGCCATCCCCGCGCACGCGCCGGTGCCAACGACCCTGTCCGGCCCGAATTCGCCAAGCCTTTCCGATTTGTGCACCGGGGCGGTGGACGGGTTGCAGCCTTTTCCGCCGCTCGGCCTGAGCATCGCTGTCGCGAGCGTAACGGAAGTGGCGACGGCGAGCTATGACGAATGGGAAGTGGATGTGGGCAGCGATTGCACGCCCACCGGCACGCAGAACATCGGGGTGAACGGGGCCTCCGGCGCGCGGACGATCGCGGTCGGCAATGGGGGAAGCACGGCGCTGCTGCACAAAATCGGCGACAATATCATCATCGTGCGCGCCACGCTGCGATATCCCGGGCTGATCGGCCTGATTCTCACCTCCGCCCAGACACTCACGCAAACCGCGATCTCCCGCTGGCGTTACGCGACGATAACAAATGTGACGAATCCCGGCACGACACCGCCCCGTCCTCGACGCTGGAATTTTCCTGCTCCGGCACCGGCTGCAACACCAATTACGGCGTATAGCGCATGATTTTCGAACTGTGCCGCGAATTCCTCAAAACCCGCCGGGCGGCCACCGCGCTGATCGTCGCGCTTTCCACCGTGCCGATGATCATCGCCGCTGGCGCGGCGGTGGATTTTTCGCGCATCGCCGCCGCCCGGGCGCAACTGCAATTCGCGGCGGACAGCGCAGCACTGGCCGGCGCCGGCGCATTCCAGACCGACCAGGACGGAACATCCGCCTACAACGTGGCACATACCGTCTTCAACACCTCGATCGCGTCGCTGACCGGCTACGCTGCCGTTTCCGGCGGCGTCGGCACGCTTTGCAATCCGGGAGGCGCCGCCAATGTCACCTGCGGCACCACCAGCCCAACCAACGGCGCTTCATCGAAATGCCCGGCTTCCACGATCTATTGCGTGGAAGTCACCGGGCAGGCCACGCTGCGCAATTCCCTGCTCGGGTTTCTGATCCCGAACGATGTGCTGAACGTGGTTTCCGCGGCGCAGAGCACCGGAACCAATACCGTGGCCGCCGGCAATTTTCATCATGTGGGCGTGGGCTATGGGAGCGATCTCTCGGCCATCTATGCCTATGCGGTGCCGCAGGATGCCGCCGGGAACGCGGAATACAACAATGTGCCGCCACCCAATTCGAATTGCAGCAACAGCAGCTACGGGCCGATCCAGTACGTCCCCGCCACGCCGGCGCCAAATGGCGTTTCCACCTGCAATTACGTGCTGATCGGGAAAAACGCCGGGGGCAGCGGCACCGGCTCGATCAGTTTTCAGGCGGGCGATCCGATCAGCTTCACCTTCGTCAATTTCACCGGGGGCACCATTACCTCGGGCACCAGCGATCTCGACAACACAAGCTTCAATCCGGCGACCGGGGCATCCTCCACCACCGGCAGCCCGACCCACTACACCCACGAGATTTACGTTACCAACGGCTCTACCACGCAATATTACGCCACCGGCAAAGTGCTGAACCGCACCACGCTTTATGGCGAATGCCCGGCGCATAACCTCTATGGCTCGATCATCGCCTATCCGAACGCGAGTGCCGCCAGCGATATCGTGCCTTACCAGGACAGCATCAACATCTATTCCAGCGCCTGGGAGATCCTGGGCTACCCGCCGACGCACGGCACCAACCATGCGCTGCTGCCTTTTCTGGGGCCACCGGTGTCGATCACGGCCGGCAGCGCCACCGTGACCGTACGCGCCATCTGCCCGCAATGGCCGACCACACACACCAATATCGCGGCCACCACCACGTTCACCCCGGCCAGCCTGCCGGCCGGCTACAGCCCGGTCGCCAATGCCAGCGGGTTCCCAACCGCCAGTAACGTGCCGGTTTATTCCACCTATTACCCCGACGCCACCTATACCGCCGCCGGCGGCATCTACCCGCCCGCCATCGCCGGTTGCACACCGGCCACCAGCAGCGCCGACGGCAACCGCACGCCAACCGCCGACAATCCCTGGTGGGGCTGGAGCCCGCCCAACAACAAGCAGATGGACCCGGGCGGCGCATCCGAAAACCCGGGCGGCTCCGCCGTAACGAACTGTACGGCCACCCATCTGAACGGCAGCGCGACCGGCATTACCGCGACGCAGAACAGCACCCAGGGCGCCGCGTACAGCAACTGCGCCTTCCTGATCCAGCCGCTGGGCACCTCTGTACCCTCAAGCGGAGGGGTGCCGGACATGCCGAATTATTACACCTATGAGGTCAATCCCGGCGCGTTCGCCACCGGAGCCACCGGGAATGCTTCCGACATCATCTCCTCCCAGACCTTCCCGCTTTACGGAATCACGCCGGTTTATGACGGTATCGGCAACAGCAACGCGCCCAACTATGTGCCCAGTACCGTCTCCATTTCGGGCACGGGGCCCTATACCGTTACCGAACCTCCGGGCTACGGCACCAATTACTATCCGCCGGAGGATACCTCGCACCAGTGCTACAACCCCCAGGCCAACGGGATTGACGGCAGCCTGCTGCCCTCCGCCGACCAACCCAATAACGATTCGCCCGTCATGCCGATCGATCCGGTGGAAAACCCCGAATACGGCGCGGTTCTGTGCAATTCCAACCCGCCGCCCAATTTCGTGCTGCTGTGGAACGATATGGGCGCCTGGTCGATACCGCCCCGGTATAACGACGATCTCGGCTATGACAACGCGGTGACGGAGTTCACCTGTCCAACGCCGGGCAGCCCCGGCACGTCCGGACCGCCGGCGCTGATCTACTGACCGGCGGCGGCACTGCCGGTTTTCAGGTCGAAGTGAATCCAAAAGGGAATCACCTGCACCACCGGCTTGCCATCCAGCATGGCCGGCCGGAAGCGCCAGCGCGATACCGCATCCGCGGCCGCCTGATCGAGAACCCGGTAGCCCGAGCCTTGTGTGACGGCCACGAAATCGGCACGCCCGTCTGCCAGCACATGAATGGAGAGCAGCACGCTGCCCTGCTCGCCATGGTCGATGGCCGCTTGGGGATATTGCGGCGGCGGGTTGACGGGGCCGGATAAGGGCGCCGCCGCGCTGAACCCTTCCTGCGCCGGCGGGCTGCGCGGCGGCGCCAGCGTTTCAGTCTTGCCCAGGGCTCCACTCTCGCCCAGGGTTCCACTCTCGCCCAGGGTTTCAGCCCCGCCTGGCTCGGGCGGCGCGGGCGGGCCCAAAGAGGAAGGCGGGCGCAAAGGAGAAGGCGGGCGCAAAGGAGAAGGCGGGCGCGGAATCGCGGCGGAGGGAGCGGGGGTTGCGCCCTGGCGGGCCGGCGGATGCGGCAAAACCGCCCTGGGCAGCGGAATCGCCCCCGCCAGCCCGACCCGCGACGCGGGCCTGACCGGCACCGGCTGCGGCGTGGGCGCCGGCCGCACCGCTGGAGGCGTTCCGCTCGCCGCCGGCGGCAAAACGATGAGCGAGACGGCGGCGCGCTCCGGCGCGGGCGGCAGGGGCGGCGGCGGCGCGTAAATCAGCGCCGCCAAGATCGCCGCATGCAGCAGCGCCGCCAGCGCCAGGCCAGCCGCTGCATCCTCCGCATCCCGCCCGCGCGCGGCGCCGGCGGGCTTCCGCCGGCATTCCGCCCGCAACGCAAATTCCGCCTCCGCCACGAACTTCTCCCGCGCGGCGCGCCCGCGCGCATGAAAGCCTTAGAGAGCGATCGTGAACCACGCTCTAAGATGCGGGCAATTAACGCTTCGCTGAAAGCTCGGCGCGAGTTACCGAATTCTTGCGTTTAGCCGATCCGCCAGCGCCAAGCCAAGCCAGCGCCAAGCCAAGCCAGCGCCAAGCCTGGCGGGCGCGATGTCAGGAGGCGATTTTTACCTGCGCCCGGGCCTCGCCCATGGGGTATTTCTGCGTGTGCAGGTTCACATAGGTCCTATCCCGCAGCATCGCCTTCTCGGTCGCCGCGTCGGCTTTCAGCTCGCCATGCATCCCGCTGCTATAGGGACCCGGGATGGGGAGCAGGACCGGAGCGGTTACGCCCTGGGCGGCGGGGCCATGGAAATGCGCCGCGACCACGGGACCGGAGAGGCCGGAATAGGTGATCGTGTAGGTCACCAGGCCGGTCTTGGTGTTCAAGGTGCCCCGCACCTCTCCCGTGGGGCTGGTCGTCGCCGTGCCCTCCGCTTTGAAATGGCCGCTGAAATCCACGGTTTTCGCGTAAGCGGCCGAGCCGAGAGGGGCGAGCGCAAGCAGGGCGGCCGCCGGCATGGCGAGGGGAATCTGGAACCGCATGGTGTTTCTCCCGTTGATGGTTTTGCCGTCGAGAACGGGATATAGGATCGGGGTGGGCGTATTCAAACTCTCCTCGTGCCCGAGGGTGGATTCCGAGGCTGGATTCCGAGGCGGGATTCAGGGAATCCGCTCAGGATAGCGGCGCGCGGACCGCCGCGATCAGGAATTCGCGGTTGCCCCCCGGTCCGGTGATCGGGCTGGGGGTGATGCCCGCGACGCGCCAGCCCGGCAGGCCGGCCCACCAGGTTTCGATCGTGGCGCAGACCGCCTCATGCACCGCGGCATCGCGCACCACGCCGCCTTTGCCCACCTGCCGCGGCCCCGCCTCGAATTGCGGCTTGATCAGCGCGATGGCGAAGGCATCGGGGCCGCAAAGCGCGAGCGCCGCGGGCAGCACGGTGCGCAGGCCGATGAAGCTTGCATCGCAGACCAGCGCATCCACCGGCGGCGGCACGATTTCCGCCGTCAGATACCGGGCGTTGGTTTTTTCATGCACCCGCACGCGCGGATCGTTGCGCAGCTTCCAGGCGAGCTGGCCATGGCCCACATCCACCGCGTGCACGAGGCTGGCCCCGCCCTGGAGAAGCACATCGGTGAACCCGCCGGTGGATGCGCCGATATCGAGGCATACGCGACCCTCGGCCGACAGCCCGAAATGCGCGAGCCCGTGCGCGAGCTTGATCCCGCCGCGCGAGACCCAGGGGTGCTCCGCCCCACGGACCGACAAGTCGCAGGTCCCGGCCAGCATTTCTCCCGGCTTGGCGATCCGCGCATGGCCGGAGAATACCTGCCCCGCCATGATCAGCGCCTGCGCCTTCGCCCGGCTCTCGGCCAGGCCGCGCGCGACCAGCAGCATATCCGCCCGTTGCCTGCTCAATCTCCCGCGCCCTCCCCCGGCCCGCGCCTTCCGCCCGCCCGGTTCAGGAACCGGCATCCCGCAGGCGCTCTGCCAGCCGCGTGCGGGTTTCCGCCGGCAATACGTCGTCGAGCGCCGCGTTGAACGCGCGCATGCGCCGGCGCAGCGCATAGAGCTGGTCGATCAGTTGCAGAACCGCGGGCAGCGCCGGCTCGTTGATCTCCAGCGCCTCGCGCAGCTCCACGATCAGGCGGACCCGCGCCACGTCGATGTCCCGGAACAGATAATGGCCGGGACCGCCCTCCGGACGGACCCAGTCATTGGCGATCCAGCGCTCCAGGTCGGCGCGGTCGAGCCTTTCGATGGCGACGAGCAGGGCGTCCACCGTGATCATCATGGGGTTCCTCCTGTCATTTCGCGGCGTGGATCGAATCTGCGGCCCGGTTTCCAGTCGCGGAGAAATTTCTCGAATTCCTCATCCACCGGGCCGGTCACGACCTGCAGCCGGACATAGAGGTCGCCGGCGGGCCGACCGCCATGGGCCGGCACGCCGCGGCCCTTCAGGCGCAGCTCGGTTCCGGTGTCGGAATGCGGCTTCACGGTCATGGCCACGTGGCCGCCCGGCGTCGGCACGGTGATCTTGCCGCCCAGCACCGCCTCCGCCACGGTCACCGGAAGATCGAGCCGGATATCCTGCCCTTCCCGGCGGAAGAATCTATGCGGCGCCACGCCGATCTCGATCAGCGCGTCGCCGGCCGGGCCGTTGTTGCGCCCCGGCTGGCCACGGCCGCGCAGGCGCAGGATGTCGCCATCCGAGGTTCCGGGCGGGATTTTCACGTCCAGCACCTGCCCGTCCGGCAAGGTGAGGCGCTTTTGCGCGCCGTTCACCGCATCCAGGAAATCCGCCATCAGCGTGTAGTGGTTATCGCGCCCGCGCCGTGGCTGCGTGCCGCCGGCGCCGCGGTTCTGAAAGACGGTCGAGAAAAGATCCTCGAAATCCTCACCCTCGAATCCCGGACCGCCCCCGGAATAGGCGTAGCGGCGGCCCGGCTCGTGATCCGCGTAATGCCGCCAGGACTGCTGCGGCGGCTTTTCCGCGCCCGTCGCGTCGATTTCCCCGCGATCGTAGCGCGCCCGCTTCTCCGGGTCGGAAAGCAGTTCGTTGGCGGCGGAAACCGCCTTGAATTTTTCCTCCGCCGCCTTGTTGCCCGGGTTAAGATCGGGATGATGCTGCTTCGCCAGCTTGCGGTAGGCTTTGCGGATATCCTCGGGCGAGGCGTCCTTCGCCACCCCCAGAACTTTATATGGATCTTCGGCCATCGAATCCTCGATAATGATGCCTGTGAGTTAAGGATTTTTCGGATTGGAGCAACCGGCAATGTGGTGCCGGCCTCACGCATACAGGAGAGCCTGGCATGTCTCATAACCTGCAATTCTATATCGATGGCCGCTGGGTCGATCCGGTGAACCCAGGGCGGATTCCGGTCATCGATCCGGCCACGGAAGAGCCGTTCAGCGAGATTTCCGGCGGCGGCGCGGCGGATGTGGACAAGGCGGTGGCGGCGGCGCGCGCCGCTTTCCCCGGCTTTGCCCGCACTACCCAAAAAGAGCGGCTGGAACTGCTGAAGGAATGCCTCAATCAGTACAACAAGCGCTTCGATGACATCGCCGCCGCCTGCGCGAAGGAGATGGGCGCGCCGATCGGCTTCGCCCGGGAGGCCCAGGCCTTCGTGGGGCGCGCGCATTTCGAGGCGCTGATCGAGGTGTTCG
>JAJYAF010000402.1 GCA_021779655.1 Pseudomonadota bacterium | reverse complement strand
AGGGCGGGTTCCAGTCGCTGCCCAAGCTCAGCTTCCCCGGCGGCGTGCTGATCGGCTGCGCCGCCGGCACGCTGAACGTGCCGAAGATCAAGGGTACCCATACGGCGATGAAATCCGGCATGGTGGCGGCGGAGGCGATCGCCGGCGCGCTTGCCGGCGGCCGGCCGGATGAGGTGACCGCCTATCCGGAAATGCTCGAACAGAGCTGGGTGTGGCCGGAATTGCGCGCGGCCCGCAACATCCGGCCGGGCTTCGCCAAATTCGGCCTGTATGGCGGGCTGATCAATGCCGGGCTGGAATCCTATGTGTTCAAGGGCAGGATGCCGTGGACATTGAAGAATCATAACGATTACGATACGCTGGAAAAGGCCAGCCGGGCGAAGCCGATCGACTATCCGAAGCCCGACGGCAAGCTGACCTTCGACCGGCTTTCCTCGGTCTTCCTCTCGAATACCAACCATGAAGAGAACCAGCCGCCGCATCTCACGCTGCTGGACCCGGCCAAGGCGATTGCCGTGAACTGGAACGAATACCGCAGCCCGGAGACCCGCTATTGCCCGGCCGCGGTGTATGAAATCTTGGGCGCGGAAGAGGGCAGGCCGCAATTGCAGATCAACGCGCAGAACTGCGTGCATTGCAAAACCTGCGATATCAAGGACCCGACGCAGAACATCAACTGGGTGGTGCCGGAAGGCGCGGGCGGGCCGAATTATCCGGGCGGCATGTAGGCTGCCCGGGCTATCGGGACAGCGGGGAAGGCGGCAGATGCGCGGGCGATGAGCATCCGGATCGGGATCGCCGGAATTTCCGGCCGCGTGGGGCGGATGCTGGCCGGGGAGGTGGCGGCAGCCGGCGCCTCGCTCGCGGGCGGCATAAGCCGGAGCGGCGATGCGAAGGGCGCCCGGCTGTTTCCCGATATCGACGCGCTGGCCGCCGCCGCCGATCTCGTCATCGATTTCACCCACGCCAGCACGGTCATCCCGCACGCGCGGGCCTTGCGCGCGGCGGGCAAGCCCTGGGTGCTGGGCACGACCGGGCTTTCCCCGGCCGACGAGGCGGCGGTGACAGAGGCCGCGGCGGACATTCCCGTGCTGGCCGCGCCCAATTTTTCCCCCGGCGTCAATCTCGTCCTCGCGCTGGCCGAGCGCATGGCCGCCGCCCTGCCGGCCGCGAGCCATGACGTGGAGATTGTTGAAATGCATCATCGCCAGAAGGTGGATGCGCCGTCGGGCACCGCGCTGGCACTGGGGCGCGCGGTTGCAGACGGGCGCGGGCAGGCGCTGGACGCGGTGATGGTTGCCGGACGGAGCGGGCATTGCGGGCCGCGCAAGGAGGGCGAGATCGGCTTCGCCGCGCTGCGCGGCGGGCAGATCGTGGGCAGCCACAGCGTTTTGTTCACCGCGGCGAATGAACAGATCACGCTCACGCATCATGCGTTCGACCGGCGGAATTTCGCGACCGGCGCGGTGCGCGCGGCCTTATGGCTGGCTGGCCGTCCGCCCGGGCGCTATGCCATGCGGGATGTTCTGGGCATTTAGCTGATTGGGCGGGTTGCAACGGCCTTGCGCGGCTTCACCAGCCGGTATTTCGATCTCTTGCTGCAAGAGCAAAAAAGTTTTGTGAATGTCCGAACCCTGTCTTATACTTTCTAACGGCCCGTGGGAGATGATAGATGCGCCAGACCAGATCATCGCTCACGATATTGCACCACATGCGCTGGGTTGCGGCATTGGCCGTTGCGATCATGCATATCAGGCAGAACATGCTGTTGGACCACGCCGAGGTCCGGCACGCCGGTATTCTGGGCGATTTCATTTATTTCATCGCGGCATATGGCCACGCCGGCGTCGTGGTGTTTTTCGTCCTCAGCGGATTTCTCGTCGGCGGCAAGGCGCTGGGGCTGCTCACATCGCCTACGATCGAGACGGAATGGCGACATTTTCTGATAGACCGGGCCACCCGGATTTTTATCGTTCTATGGCCGGCACTGGCGTTTAGCGCATGCGTTTTGGTTGGATTGCAGATCTTCACGCCGACGGCCCCGTTCATGCTCCATCATGGCTGGGGCTGGTCGATGCAAAACCCGCTGGCGAATGACTTTTCCGCTCGCAGTTGGGCGGGCAATGCCGTGATGTTGAACGGCTTGCTCGTGCCCAATCTCGGGATAAACGCGCCGCTTTGGTCGCTTGCCTATGAGTGGTTCTATTACATGGCGGCGCTTGCGGTGGTGCTCGCGTTCCGGCGGGTGGTTTCGCTGGCGGCGATCGTTATTATTTGTTACGCTATCGGTTTGTTCGTGCTCGCGCTGTTGTTCCGGCCGAACATGGTCGTGCTCGCCTCGGTGTGGGTGATGGGGGTGGGCGCCCGTGCATTGTTCGATAGATGCTGGCTTTCGAGCGTGCCGATCCGGAATTTTGGCGTGGCTATCATGCTTGCCGTGCTCGCCGTCGATCGTTTTGTTACCGTTCCAGATGTGGTGTTGGGCTTGGTCGTCGCTTGTGTCATCGTCAATCGAAGCTGGTCGGAATGGGACCGTGGGGCGGCCTGGGGTGAACGACTGGCGAACTTTTCTTATTCGCTTTACCTGGTCCACTATCCGGTTTGCATCGCTGTCATGGCGGTTCTCTTCAGGCTTGGTCTGCTTGCGCATCGTCTGCCGATGACGCCTGGAGGTGTGGGGATTGCGTTCGTGACGCTGGTACTGGCGATTTTGTGCGCCCGGGCCTTTGCATTCCTGACGGAAGATCGGACATCCCGGCTTCGGCGGTTCGCGTTCAGACTGTTTCAGGTTCACGACCCGCGTGGCGCGGCTGGGATGCTAAGGCCCTGACCCAAAAAGATAGTTGGGCGATTTCGAGTGAGTATGGGCTGTTCCATTCCGCGCCGGGCTTGACCCTGTGGCGCAATTCCGTCATGCGGCTGTGCCGGTTTTTCCGGTTTTTCCGGTTTTTCCGGTTTTGCTGGTTTTTCCGGTTTTGCTGGTTTTTCCGGTTTTGCTGGTCTTTCCGGTTTTCCTGGGCGGTTCCTGAGCAGGCGTTTTGTGGAAGAAGTAAATGCGCGATAACGGTGAATTCCTCTTTACCTCCGAATCCGTCTCGGAAGGCCACCCGGACAAGGTGGCGGACCGGATTTCCGATACGGTGGTGGACGCCTATCTCGCCGCCGACCCGTACGCGCGCGTCGCCTGCGAAACCCTGGTGACAACCAACCGGATCATCCTGGCGGGGGAAGTGCGCGGGCCGGCCATGACGGAGGAGCATCTCGCCGAGCTGGCGCGCAGGGCGGTGCGCGATATCGGTTACGACCAGCC
>JAJYAF010000401.1 GCA_021779655.1 Pseudomonadota bacterium | reverse complement strand
CCAGCGTGCCGTGATTGGCGGCGGTGCCGAACAGGCCGAGCATCATCTCATCGACAATGGTCTGCTCGTTGGCGTCCAGAGTGAAGGGCGTGCCGGCGCTTAGCTCCACCGTGCCGTTGGCGATGAAGATCTGGTTTCCGCTCTGGGCCGCGAAAGTAATGTGGTTCGCGAAATCCGCATTGTCCGCGGTGGCGGTGCCGGCGGTATCCAGCGTGTTGAACAATGTGTTCACCGCTTGGATGCTGACCTCGTCGCCCAGGAGGCCATAATTGCGGTAGGCGCTGGGGAGGAAATTCTCGATGGTGCCGCCGCCGAGTAGGTCCACATAAGGCCCGGTAACAGGCTGGGCGCGAGCGACAACCGGCATGGCAAGGCAGGTTGCGCCTATAAAAAGTGTGCGTAATTTCATTAAAGCCTCCGAAACGGCGGTGGTGGAATCTCCAGGCCCTTATATATTCTTACGAAAGCGCAAGCCACCGCGCTGGCATTTCAAATTGCATAACAATCTATCGTTGTTGCAAATTTAGCACAGAATTCTCTCGTCCCTGTGACCATAAATTGATTACCGCGCAGTTTTCATGGATTGGTAAGCTTCGCGCCTCGCTAGCCGCCCGGAAAGCCATCGGATGCCTGCCAGCCTCCCCCAAGGTCCTGAATCAGCAACATGCTATCCTGCAGCCGGTTCTGTTGCACGGTAAGGGCGCTTTCCTGGTCGCCAAGCAGCGTCGATTGCGCGGTCACCACGGTGGTGTAATCCTGAGTGCCAGCCGCGTATTCGTTCAGGGCGATCTGCAAGGCGCGCGCCGCGTCGTTCACCGCCGCCTGTTCCACCACCGCCTGTTGCGCCAGGATGCGCAGGTTGGAAAGATCCGTCTCCACCTCCTGGAAGGCCGTCAGCACGGTCTCGCGGTAGTTCGCGACACTCTGCTGGTACGTGAACCATGCGGCGCGGACCGCGGCGGTGCGGGCGCCGCCCGCGAACAAGGTTTCGCTGGCGTTCACCCCGAGCGACCACAGCGCGTTGCCGACCGAAAACAGGCCCGTGATCGGATCTGCGCTATAGCCGCCCAGCGCCGAAAGGTTGATGCTGGGATAGAAAGCCGCGATCTGCACCCCGATCAACGCGTTCTCCTCGGCCATCGTACGCTCAGCCGCCGCGATATCCGGCCGCCGTTCCAGCAGGCCGGAAGGCAGGCCGGCTGGGATTTCCGGGACCAGGGTGGTCAACCCGCCGGGCGGGATCGAGAGCGCGGCCGGCGGCCGCCCTATCAGGAGCGCGATCGCATGCTCATACTGTGCGCGGATCGCGCCCTCGTTGATCAGCTGGGCCTGCGCGCCCTCCAACTGGGCGCGGGCTGTCAGCACATCGGAGGGCGCGGCGACACCGGCATTGAACTTGTTCTCGGTGATTTGCAGGCTCTGCCCATAGGCCGTCACGGTCTGTTGCAGCAGCGTGATCATCTGGTCCGCGCCCCGCAGCGCGGCATAGTCCTGGCCAAGCGCGGCCTGCGCGGAAAGCGTGGCGTTGGCCAGATCCGCCTCCGAGACCTGTGCCGCCGCGATATTCCCTTCCACCGTCCGCCGGATCGTGCCCCAGATGTCCGGCACCCAGCTGGCGCTGCCTTCAAAGCTGCCGGAGGTCCGGGGGCCGGAGCCCAAGGAAGAGCCGCCGGACCCGGACCGGGTGGCGCTGCCGGTAAGCCCGATTGTCGGGAACAGCTGCCCGCGGGTCTCCGCCACGATCTCCCGCGCCTCCTCATAGGCCGCGTAATCGGCGGCAATCGTCTGGTTGCTCACCGCAACCAGCGGCTCCAGACGGTTCAGATCGGGGTCGTGAAAGATCGTCCACCACCGGCCTTTCGGAATGGCGTCTCCCGGATTGGCCTGTTTCCAGCCCTTCGGCGCGGCGGGGGCTTCCTTATACGCAGCCGGCACGATCGCTGCCGGCCTGTGATAATCCGGCCCCACCATGCAGCCGCTGAGCGCCAAGACCAGCACAAGCGGCGCGAGCCCGGTCCTCATGGCCTGTTTCATTGCCTGGCCGGCTCCGCCATGCCGCCGGCACGCGGCGCGCCGCCGGCCCGCCCGCGCAGCCGGATGCCGAGACGGTCCATGAACACGTACAGCACCGGCGTGGTGTACAACGTAAGCGCCTGGCTCACGATCAGCCCCCCGATGATGGTAACGCCCAGCGGCTGGCGCAGCGAAGCCCCCTGGCCCAGCCCGATGGCCAGCGGCAGCGCCCCGAGAATGGCCGCGCAGGTGGTCATCAGGATCGGGCGGAAGCGCAAGACGGCCGCTTTGTAAATCGCCTCCTCCGGGGCCAGGTTCTCGGCGCGTTCCAGCTGCAACGCGAAATCGATCATCAGAATGGCGTTCTTCTTCACGATGCCGATGAGGAGGATCACCCCGATCAGCGCAATGATGGTGAGCGGCATGTCAAGCAGCAGCAGCAGTAGCAACGCGCCGATGCCCGCCGAAGGAATGGTGGAAATAATCGTAACCGGATGAATCGTGCTTTCATAGAGAATGCCAAGCACGATATACACCGTGGCCAGCGCCGCCAGGATCAGCAGCGGCTCGGTGCCGAGCGAGGCCTGGAACGCCGCTGCCGTGCCGGCGAACATGCCGTGGAGGGTGAGCGGCACATCGAGATCGTTCATGGTCCGGTTGATCTCGTTATAAGCGGTGCCGAGCGCCACGCCGGCAGGCAGATTGAAGCTGATCGTGCTGGAAATCCGTTCTCCCTGGTGGTTGACCGTGATCGGCGTCGTCCCCGCGCGGTAGCTCGCAACCGCGGCCAGCGGAATAAGGGTCTCCACATGCGTGCTCACGGCGGCACCGCTTGAGGCACTGGTCCGCCCGCTCGCGGCGATGCTGTTGATCGCGGCATTGGTAGCCGAATCCAGGGCCACCGTGGCCGTTTGCGCCGCCGGGCTGGTGGTTTGGGTGGTGCCGGTCACGCTGCCGGCGGCAAGCTGGGTGCCGGATGTACCGCTGGCGCGGCCGCCGGAAGTGCTGACATAAAGCAGCTTCAGCATGTCCGGTGTTTGCAGGTATTGCGGCGCCAGCTCCATGATGACCTCGTATTGATTGAGCGCGCTATAAATCGTGGAGACGGCACGCTGGCCGTAGGCGTCGTACAAGGTCGCGTCGATTTCCTGCGGCGTGATGCCATAGGCGGCGGCGACGGTCCGGTTGATGACGACATCGGTCCCCAGTCCACCCTGCTGAAGATCGGAATTCACATCCAGCAGCCCTTTCTGCTTGCGCAGGGCGGCAACGATACGCGGCACCCAGGCATAGAGATC
>JAJYAF010000400.1 GCA_021779655.1 Pseudomonadota bacterium | reverse complement strand
GCGATTGTTCGACCTGGCCGGCGCGGGCGGCGCCGAAGGCAAGATGATCACCTTCGAGAGGGCGCTCACCCAGGCGATCGACATGGCCGCCGCGGCGCATAGCAACCAGGGCGCGGTCTCCGGCCTCGATACCGGGCTGCGCGATCTCAACAAGAAAATGGGCGGGCTGCACCCTTCCGATCTCGTCATCCTCGCCGGGCGGCCGGGGATGGGAAAAACCGCGCTGGCCACCAAGATCGCCTTCGGCGCCGCCAAGGCCCTGCTGGCCAACGCCAGGGTGGATAACCCCAACGCGATGGCGAAGCAGGTGGTTGCCATCTTCTCCCTGGAAATGAGCGCGGAGCAGCTCGCCACCCGTCTGCTGGCGGAGGAGGTGCGGGTCTCCGGCGACCGGATCCGGCGCGGCGAGATCAGCACCAGGGATTTCGATCAGTTCGTCAGGGTGGCGCGGGAGATCCGCGAACTGCCGCTGATGATCGACGATACCGCCGCGATCACGCTCTCGGCGCTGCGCACCCGCTGCCGGCGGCTCAAGCGCACCCACGGGCTTGGCCTTGTCGTTGTGGATTATTTGCAGCTCGTGCGGCCGGCCGCCGGCACCAGGCCCGAGAACCGGGTGCTGGAGATCAGCCAGATCACACAGGGCCTGAAGGCCATCGCCAAGGACCTCGCGGTGCCGGTGCTGGCGCTCTCGCAGCTCTCCCGCGCGGTGGAAAGCCGCGAGGACAAGCGCCCGCAGCTTGCGGATCTGCGTGAATCCGGCACCATCGAACAGGATGCCGACGTGGTGATGTTCGTCTATCGCGACGAATACTACATGCAGCAGAGGGAGCCCAAGATCATCGCCTTCGAAAACGAGCAGAAATTCCACGACGCGCACGAGAAATGGCAGGCGGATATGAGCGCCGTTTACAACAAGGCGGAACTGATTCTCGCCAAGCAGCGGCATGGCCCCACGGGCAAGATCGACCTGTTCTTCGAGGGCGAATTCACCCGCTTTGCGGATTTCGATCCGATCCACTGATGCCCCGATCTGTTAATGCCCCGATCTGTTAATGCCCCGATCTGTTAATGCCCCGATCTGTTAATGCAGGGTGAAGTCGCCGCGGCCGAGCTTAGCGTCGATCTCGCCGCCATCGCCGACAACTGGCGACGGCTCGATGCCAGGCATCCCGGCGCCACCGGTGCCGCCGTCAAGGCGGATGCCTATGGCCTGGGCGCCGCACGGGTCGGCCCGGCGCTCCATCGGGCCGGGTGCCGGCATTTTTTCACCGCGCATCTCACCGAGGCGCTGGAGCTCAAGCCGTTGCTGCCCGGCGCCTTGCTCGCGGTGCTGCACGGCATCCTGCCGGGCGAGGAATCCGCGTTCGCCGCGCATGGCCTGGTGCCGGTGCTGACCGGTCTGGGCGACATAGGGCGGTGGCGGGAGACGGCACGCCGCATGGGCAAAAAACTTCCCGCCATCCTGCATGCCGATACCGGCATGAGCCGGCTGGGGATGAGCCCGGCCGAACTTGCCGCGCTGCGCGCCGATCCCGCGCTGCTGGAAGGTATCGAACTCGTTTTCGTGATGAGCCATCTGGTCAGCCCGGAACAGCCCGAGGCAGCCCTGAACCCGGTGCAACTGGAGCGCTTCCGGGCGGTGCGCCGGCAATTTCCCGGAATTCCCGCGAGCCTTGCCAACTCCGCCGGGATGTTTCTCAAGCCGGCATATCTCGCCGATCTCGCCCGTCCTGGAGCCGCGCTCTACGGCCTGAATCCGATGCCCGGCCGCCCCAACCCGATGCGTCCGGTGGTGTGTCTGGCCGCCAGAATCCTCAGCATCCGCGAAATCGCCGCCGGCGAGACCGTGGGCTACAACGCCACCTGGCGCGCTGCCCGGACAAGCCATATCGCCACCGTCGCCGCCGGCTATGCCGATGGCATGCTGCGCTCGCTCTCCGGCAATGCCACCGCCCGCTTTGACGGCAGGCCGGTCCCGCTGGTAGGCCGGGTCTCCATGGACCTTGCCACCTTCGACGTGACCGACCATCCGGCCGCCCGGCCCGGAGACATGCTGGAACTGATCGGCGGGGAGCACGACGCCGACGCGTTGGCGCTGGAAGGCGGCACCAGCGGCTATGAAATCCTCACCGCGCTCGGCCGCCGCTACCGCCGCCGTTACCTTGAGGAGGCGGGGCCGTCATGAACATGATCGCCGACCTGCTCGCCGGCATCGGCGCGGCGGTGCTGGAGGCGCTGGGCCTTTTGGGGGAGCTTGCCGTTTTCGCGCTTTCGGGTTTGAGCCAGCTTGTTCGCCCGCCTTTCTATTTTCGCATGTTCGGCCGCAGCCTGATGGAAATCGGCTTCTATTCGCTGCCCGTGGTGGCGCTTACCGCCTTGTTCACCGGCATGGTGCTGGCCCTGCAATCCTATACCGGCTTCTCCCGCTTCAACGCGGAAAGCCAGATCGCGGCGGTCGTCATCCTCTCCGTCACCCGCGAGCTCGGCCCAGTGCTGGCCGGGCTCATGGTCTCCGGTCGCGCCGGCGCCGCCATGGCGGCGGAGCTTGGCACCATGCGCGTCACCGACCAGGTCGATGCGCTGAGCACGCTTTCCACCGACCCGATGAAATACCTGGTCGCGCCGCGGCTCCTGGCGGGCATCGTCGCGCTGCCCCTGCTGGTGGTGGTGGCCGACATTTTGGGCGTGATGGGCGGCTTCCTGGTTTCGGTGCTGAAGCTCGGCTTCAATCCCTCCACCTATCTCCTCAACAGCTACAACACGCTCCAGCGCAACGACGTGGTCTCCGGCCTGATCAAGGCCGCGGTGTTCGGTTTCGTCATCGCGCTGATGGGCTGTTTCAATGGCTATCGCTCGCGCGGCGGGGCGCAGGGCGTGGGCGCGGCCACGACCGCGGCGGTTGTTTCCGCCTCCATCCTCATCCTGGCGTTGGACTATGTCCTGACCCAGCTGCTCTTCCACGTCTTATGAGCGACGTGAAAATCCGCATACGGGGCCTGAAAAAGGCCTTCGGCGCGAAGCGCGTGCTCGATGGCGTGGACCTCGATATCGCCCCCGGCACCGCGATGGTGGTGATCGGCGGCTCCGGCACCGGCAAATCCGTGCTGATCAAATCCATCCTCGGCCTCATCACGCCTGATTCGGGCAGCATCGAGATCGACGGCAAGGACGTGCTTTCCCTGCCGCGCCGCCGGGCCCGGGCGTTGCGCGGCCAGATCGGCATGCTGTTTCAGAACGGCGCGCTGTTCGATAGCCTGCCGGTTTGGGAAAACGTCACCTTCGGGCTGCTGGCGGCGAAGAAAATCCGCCG
>JAJYAF010000399.1 GCA_021779655.1 Pseudomonadota bacterium | reverse complement strand
GCCGGAGAAGCCTCTTGCGGTCTCGGCCTTCGCGTTGCTGTTTGGACGCCGCAGCCCGCCTACCATCCGCCGGCGGCGCAATTCCATCCGCAACCGCCGGCGCCGCCGCACCCCATGGCGCCCCCACACCCCATGGAACCCGCCCATCCCATGGCGCCGCCGCATCCCATGGAGGCGATGCCGCATCCCGCACCGCCGCCCCATCCTCCCGCTCCTCCCGCCCCTCCGCCGGAGCACGGAGCGCCGCCGCGTCCCTGACCCTGCCCGAGCCGGCGGCACGCCCGGCAGCCCGGCGGCAAGAGCGCATCTCGCCGCCGCCGATCCGGCCATGGCGGCGCTGATCCGCCGTATCGGGCCGTTACGGATCAGCCGGCCGGATTACGCCGAGCCCTACCACGCTCTGCTTTCGTCGGTCGCGCATCAGCAACTGCACGGCAAGGCCGCGCTTGCGATTCTCGGCCGGCTGAAGGCGCATGCCGGCGGCACGCTTCCCGATCCCGCCGCCCTGGCCGCATTGCCCGATTCCGCGCTGCGCGCCTGCGGTTTCTCGGCGGCCAAAATCCTCGCGCTACGAGATATAGCCGGGCGCGCGCTGGACGGCACGATCCCGACCCGCGCCCGCGCCCGGCATTTAAGCGACGCCGCGCTGATCGAGCGGCTCACCACCCTGCGCGGCGTTGGGCGCTGGACGGTGGAGATGCTGCTCATCTTCTCCCTGCGCCGGCCGGATGTGTTTCCGGTGGACGATTTCGGCGTGCGAGAAGGCTACCGCCGGCTGCACGGGCTGCCATCCCAGCCCAAGCCCAAGGCGCTATGGGAAGCCGGCCTGATCTATGCGCCATACCGTTCCACCGCCGCGCTGTATCTATGGCGGGCGCCGGGCGGCGCGACGGAAGCGCCGGGAATCGGCCTCTGATACCAATCCGCGTTGTCGCGGATTGGTATGCGCGCGGGGTTGGCGGGGCGGCCGCGCGCGAAATATGACCCTTCGGATTGTGCGGTGCAACGTATTGCCTTTTCCGGCGGCTTCCGCCACCAAGCAGCAACGCCTTAAGGGGGGCCGGAATGGATATTCTGCATGCCGTATTATTCGCCGTCCTGCAGGGTGCAACGGAACTTTTTCCGGTCAGCAGCCTTGGCCACGCGGTCATTGTTCCGGCGCTGCTGCACTGGCATATAGACCAGGCATCCGGTGCCTTCCTGCCTTTTCTCGTCATGCTCCATCTGGGCACCGCGGCCGGGCTGCTGGTTTATTTCTGGCGGGACTGGTGGGCGATTTTCGAAGGCGTCATCGGCCGCGGCTCCGCGCGTGAAATCCACGCCGGGCGCGGGCTTCTGCTGCGCCTGATCGTCGCGACATTGCCGGCGGTAATCATCGGCGCGGCGGTGGAGAAACCGGTCGCGGCGCTTTTTGCAGACCAGCTTGCCGCCTGCGTCTTTCTTGTCCTCAATGGCGGGCTGCTCTGGGCGGGGGAGCGGTTGCGGCGACGCGGCGCCAAATCCTCGAACGGCCTGTCCTATGCCGATGCGCTGGTGATCGGCCTGTTCCAGTGCCTGGCCTTCCTGCCCGGTATCTCGCGTTCGGGCGCGGCCATGGTCGGCGGGCTGCGGCGCGGCGCGGCGCATGAACCTGCCGCGAAATTCACCTTCCTGATGGGCACCCCGGTGATTCTCGCCGCGAGCGTGCTCGAGATCCCGAAGCTCCTGCGGCATCATGAAATCCCGGCACTGTTCGGCACTTCGCTGATCGCCGCCGCGGTTTCCTGCGTGGTTGCCTGGGCCAGCACGGCCTTCCTGATGCGCTATTTCCGCAACCACGATTCCTGGGCGCTGCTGCCGTTCGCCTGGTATTGCGCCGTGGCCGGCGCGCTCGGCTTCATGGCCGTCAGTATCGGCTGGTAATGCGCGGCCTTGTCAAAAGCCTGCTCGTGCTCGCCGCGCTTGCCGGCGGCTTCGCGCCGGCTCTGGCCAATGCCGCCAATCTCGCCACGGTGCCGATCGGGCGTACCGATCTGCCCTGGTGGCGTATCCGCTTCGCCCAAACCCTCGCGGCGGCCCGGGCGCATCCTAACGCGCGGGTGATCTGGCTGGGCGATTCCATCACCCAGTACTGGCAGCGCGCGGGCGGCCACGGCTTCGACGATATCCTGCCGGTCTGGAATAAGTATTACGCGCCTTACGATGCGCTCGATTTCGGTTTCGTGGGCGATACAACCGCCAGCCTCATCTGGCGGCTCGATCACGGGCAGGTCGCTGGCCTCCATCCACGTCTCACCATCATCCTCATCGGCGCCAATAATCTCGGCCGAGTTCACTGGCCGGCGGCCATGACCACGCCCGGGATCGAGACCGTGGTGAGCCTGGCCCAGGAAAAACTGCCGCATTCGCATATCCTGCTGCTGGGCATTCTGCCTTCCATCCGCTCCGCCTGGGTCGACCGGCAGACGCGGATCATCAATGCCGAACTCGCCGTGGTTTACGCGCGTGATCCGGCGGTCACGTTTGTCGATGCCGGGTCCGTGCTGCTACGCAACGGCAAGCCGGACCCGGCGCTCTATGTGGACACCAGACTGATCCCGCCCCGCCCCGCCCTGCACCCGGACGCCAAAGGCATGGACCGCCTCGCCCGCTTTATTGAACCGGACGTAAAACGTTTCGCTGGTTGAAGCGGGCGCGGCGCTACTACCGGCGGGCGAGGAAGCCGAGCAGGAAGGACACTCCCGCGGCCAAAGCGAGGGCGGTCAGTGGTTTCTCGCTGACATTCTCGCGCAATTCCTCGGCGGCGGCGCCCAGGGTGCGCTGGGCGCTTCCGGCGGCCTGGTTCCATTTGCCCTCCGCCTGGGTTTTGGCGTCACCCGTCAGGCCGCCCACCGCGTCCTGCACCCGACCGCCGAGTTCCCGCGCCGCGCCCTCGATTTCGTTTTCGTTCATCATTCGCTGCTCCTGCAATCATTTTGGCATCGACTGAGGAAATGGTGATGCGGGCGCGCCCGATCCAGGGCCGGAAAGGGCGGCTTCGTATAATATCGCCGCGCGGGGCCGGCGGGCGCCTGGCGCCAAAAATAAAAACTTACATCAGCCCGCCGCCGGACGCGAAGAGGCAACGATACTGCGGACTGGTATAATACGCGCGGGGTTGGCGGGGCGACCGCGCGCGAAATCAAAGCCTTATACCAGCCCGCCATCTGTCTGGAAGAGTCAATCAATTGGCGGGCTGGTATAATACCAATCCGCGAAAACGCGGATTGGTATGCGCGCGGGGTTGGCGGGGCGGCCGCGCGCGAAATCAAAGCCTTATACCAGCCCGCCACCTGTC
>JAJYAF010000398.1 GCA_021779655.1 Pseudomonadota bacterium | reverse complement strand
GTGCAAACCGGCTTTCCATCGTCGGCTCGATCGGCGTCATCTCCGGCGGGTTCGGGCTCGACAAGTTCATCCAGCGGCATGCCATCGAGCGGCGGCTGTTCGTCGCCGGGGAGAACAAGGCTCGCATGGAGACCTTCTCTCCGTTGCGTCCGCAGGACGTCCAGTTTGCTGAGGAATTGCTTGCCCAAGCCCATGCCGTGTTCATGTCCTGGGTGCGCGAGCGGCGGAGCGCCCGCCTCGGGCCAGAGGAAAAAATCTTCGATGGCGGCTACATGCTGGGTGAAACCGCGAAGACTTTGGGGTTGATCGACGGATTTGGCGACATCGACTCAGTGGTAGCGGAATTGGGCGGCAAAAAAGCGAAGCCTGTCTGGCTCAGGCCCAAGCGCGCGCGGGGATTAATGCGTCTGATCTCCCGAGGCACGGTGGAAGCGCTTCTGGACATCGCCGAAGACAGGCTCGTCACGCCGAGGCTTCGCTGATTTTCTCCCCGGAAGCAGCGGGGATTTTTGTGAAGGCGACCAGTTATGATAGGTTAAATTCATGCGCAGAATCGCGCTTCGCAGACGGAGGTACGCGCGCTTGAGACTTCCGACGCCGAAATTTTTGCGGCATGCTCTGCCGCGCTTCTTATCCACTCGTCTGCGGACCACCCGGTTGCCCCGCCGTCTCGCCGCCGGCCTCGCCATGGCAATTCTGGCGGCTGCCCCGGCGGCTGCGGCGGAATATGCCGGTGTTACCCTGCCGGACAAAGCCCAGGCGCTGGGCCAAACCCTGGTGCTGAACGGCATTGGCCTGCGAACCTTCTCGGTCCTGGGCATTCATATCTACGTGGTCGGGCTCTATTTGCCGAAGCCGAACCACGATCCAGAGGCCATCATGAACTCGCCCGGCCCGAAGATGCTGCTGCTCTATTTCCTTCATGATGTTCCGGCCGAAAAGGTCCGGGACTCCTGGAAACGGGCGCTCGATGCCAACTGTGTCTCGCCCTGCGTGCTGCAACCCGCGCTGCTCTCGCGCTTTCTTGCCTTTCTTCCGGCAATCTCCGCAGGCGAGACGGTGGAGATGCTTTTTTACCCGCCGGATATGCGGGCTTATTTCAATGGAAAGCTCGCCGGCACGATCTCCGACCCGGATTTCACCAGGCTGATGTTGGAAACCTGGCTCGGGCCCCACCCCGCCTCGCCGAATTTGAAGGCGGCCATCCTGGGGCTGCAAGGATAATACCAATCCGCGAAAACGCGGATTGGTATGCGCGCGGGGTTGGCGGGGCGGCCGCGCGCGAAATCAAAGCTGCGCGCGTTGAATGGCCGGGCCGGATGATATCCGACCCGGCCATGGTTATGCCGCCTCCGCCAGATGTCCTCCGATCACCAGCCCAGCGTCGGTGGCGGTTACCTGAACCGTTTCCCCGTCATGGATCGCGCCTTCCAGAATCAGCCCGGCCATCGGGTTCTGCAGGTTGCGCTGGATGACACGTTTCAGCGGGCGAGCACCATAAACCGGATCGTAGCCGGCATTGGCCAGCCAGTCGCGGGCGGGTTTATCCAGCACGAGGTGAATATTGCGATCCGCCAGCAGCCGCTCCAGGTGCCGCAGCTGAATTTCGACGATCTTTTCCATGTCTGCGCGCTGCAAGCGGCGGAAAAGCACGATCTCATCCAACCGGTTCAAAAATTCCGGCCGGAAATGGTCTCGCACCCGGGCCATCACCGCGGCCTCCACCATCCGCACATCCTCGCCATCCGGCTGGGCGGCCAGGATATCGGAGCCGAGATTGGAGGTGAGCACGATGATGGTATTGCGGAAATCCACGGTCCGTCCCTGCCCGTCCGTCAGGCGGCCGTCGTCGAGCACCTGAAGCAGGACATTGAAAACATCTTCATGCGCCTTCTCCACCTCGTCGAACAGGATCACCTGATAAGGCCGGCGGCGAACGGCTTCCGTCAGCACGCCGCCTTCATCGTAGCCCACGTAGCCGGGGGGCGCGCCGATCAAGCGGGCAACCGCGTGTTTCTCCATGAACTCCGACATGTCGATACGGACCATCGCCCGCTCATCGTCGAACAAAAACTCCGCGAGCGCCTTGGCCAGTTCCGTTTTGCCCACACCGGTGGGTCCGAGGAACAGGAAGCTGCCGATCGGCCGGCCCGGATCCTGCAGGCCGGCCCGCGCCCGGCGCACCGCGTTCGAGACGGCACGGAGCGCATCCTCCTGCCCGATCACCCGCCTTCGCAGACTGTCTTCCATCCGCAACAGCTTGGCGCGCTCGCCTTCCAACATTTTTTCAACCGGCACCCCGGTCCAGCGGGAGACGACGGCGGCAATCGCCTCTTCCGTCACCGCGTCGTTCACGAACCGCGCTTCGTTCTGCTCGGCAAGTTTTTTCTCAAGCGCGGGAATGGTGCTGTAGAGCAATTCCCCCGCGCGCGCGAGATCGCCCTTGCGCTGCGCCAGTTCCACCTCGTTGCGCGCCTGTTCAAGCTGTTCCTTCACCTTCTGCGTGTCGGTAAGCTGGGCTTTCTCCGCCTGCCACTTGGCCGTTAGCTCGGCGGATTTCTCTTCCAGCTGCGCAACCTCATGCTCAAGCTTCTCAAGCCGCTCGCGTGATGCCGGATCATTTTCCTTGCGCAGTGCCTCGCGTTCGATTTTCAACTGGATCAGGCGGCGGTCAAGCTCGTCCAGCGCTTCCGGTTTGCTGTCCAACTGCATGCGCAGGCGCGACGCGGCCTCATCCACCAGGTCAATCGCCTTGTCGGGCAGGAACCGGTCCGTGATGTAGCGGTTGGAGAGCGTGGCCGCGGCGACCAGCGCGGAATCCGAAATCCGCACGCCGTGATGCAGTTCGTATTTCTCCTTGAGGCCACGCAGGATCGAGATTGTGTCCGCAACGGTCGGCTCGTCCACGAAAACCGGCTGGAAGCGGCGGGCGAGCGCGGCATCCTTCTCGACATGCTTGCGGTATTCATCCAGCGTGGTGGCGCCAACGCAATGCAGCGCGCCGCGCGCGAGTTCCGGCTTCAGCAGGTTCGAGGCATCCATCGCACCGTCGGCACGACCGGCACCGACCAGAATGTGCATTTCATCGATGAAGAGGATGATTTCGCCCTCCGCGGCCTCGATCTCCTTGAGCACGGCTTTCAGCCGCTCCTCGAACTCGCCACGGAACTTCGCGCCGGCAACCATGGCGCCCAGATCGAGCGCCAGAACCCGCTTGTTGCGCAAGGATTCCGGCACGTCACCATTGACGATACGCAGAGCGAGTCCCTCGACGATGGCGGTCTTGCCGACACCCGGTTCGCCGATCAGCACCGGATTATTCTTGGT
>JAJYAF010000397.1 GCA_021779655.1 Pseudomonadota bacterium | reverse complement strand
GCCGTTACAACGCCCGGCATTGTTCACGTTCTCACCCGAGTCGGTCACGGTAGCGATATCGCTAAGCCGCACGGCGGCACCGTTGCGCCAGGCGATCACCAGGCCGAGATACTGCGCCGCCACCCTCGCCTGGTCGTTGCAATAAAGCTGGTAGCGCAGGCCGTTATTTTCGATATAGCCCTTCGGACTGTCAGCATTCGCCGCGGCCAGCGCCGCGCGCACGTCCTCAAGCCCGATGCCGTACCGGTTGAGCGGCCCCGGCTGCAAATCCACCCGAACCGCCGGCAAGGCGGAGCCGCCCAGTTCCACATCGCCGACACCAGTGATTTGCGAGAATTGCTGCTGCAATACCGTATCGGCGGAATCGTATAGCTGGGCGCGGGTTAGCGTGTCGGAGGTTAGTGCCAGCACCATCATCGGCGCTTCGGCCGGGTTGTACTTTTCGTAGGTCGGGTTGCTGCGCAAGCTGGTCGGCAGATCGGCGCGCGCCGCCTGAATTGCCGCTTCCACGTCGCGCGCGGCCCCGTTGATATCCCGGTCCAGCCCGAATTGAAGCGTGACGCGACTAACACCGACTCCGCTTTGCGAGGTCATTTCGGTCAAGTCGGAAATAATCCCCAGATGCCGCTCCAGCGGCTCCGCCACCGTCTGCGCCATGGTGCTGGGGCTGGCGCCGGCCATTTGCGCCATGACCTCGATCGTGGGTAGGGAAATCTTGGGCAAAGGCGCCGCCGGCAACTTCACGAAGCCTAAAACGCCTGAAAGGGCAATGCCAAGCGCCAGCAGCGTGGTGGCAACCGGCCGCTGGATGAACGTCGCGGACAGGTTCATGCCGCCGGTCCTTCAGGCGGAACCGGGTTCGAAAGCCGTACCCCGAAACGGCGCGCCAGCGCATCGAAGGCAAGGTAGATCACCGGCGTCGTGAACAAGGTGAGTACCTGGCTCACCATCAGCCCGCCGATAATGGCAAGCCCAAGCGGCGCCCGCAGTTCCGAACCCGTGCCGCCACCCAGCCATAGCGGCACGGCCGAGAGCATGGCGGCCACCGTGGTCATCAAAATCGGCCGGAAGCGTAACAGGCTCGCCTCATGAATCGCATCGCGCGGGGATCTGCCCTCGTTGCGCTCCGCATGCAGCGCGAAATCGATCATCATGATCGCGTTCTTCTTGACGATGCCGATCAAAAGCACGATTCCGATAATGCCGATGACACCCAGCCCATCGCCGGAAATCCATAAGAACAGCAGCGCGCCGATGCCAGCCGACGGCAGGGTCGAGAGAATGGTGACCGGATGGACGAAACTCTCATACAGCACACCGAGCACGATATAGACCGCAACGAGCGCGGCGATCACCAGGAACACCTCGTTGGAGAGCGAGTTCTGGAAGGCTAGCGCCGCGCCCTGAAAGGCGGTCTGCATCGATTTCGGCAAGGCAAGCTGCTTTTCCGCGGCACTGATTGCCGCAACCGCGCCGCCCAGCGATGCGCCCGGCGCCAGATTGAATGAAACGGTCGTGGACGGAAACTGCCCAAGATGTTCGACTTGCAGCGGTTCCTTGCGCACCGTGAAAGTGGCGATGGAGCGCAGCATAACCTGCCCGCCGTTCGCGCTGGAGGACGGCAGGTAGATGTTCTCCAACGCCTGAATACCCTGCGCCATCGCCGGGTCGACCGACATGATCACGCGGTACTGGCTGGTCTGGGTGAAAATGGTGGAGACGATGCGCTGGCCGAATGCGTCATATAGCGCGCTGTCCACGGTGGCCGGGGTGATGCCGTATTGCGCGGCATTGGCGCGGTTGATGTCGATGTAAACAGAAAGCCCGCTTGCTTCCAGGTCGCTTGCCACATCGGCAAGTTGGGGTAGCGTTTTCAGCTTGGCGAGAAGCCGCGGGACATAAGTGGCGAAATCGTTCTGGTTGGAATCCTCCAGCACGAACTGATATTGCGTCGCGGACACCTGGGTATCGAGCGTGAGGCTCTGCACCGGCTGCATATAGAGCGCGATGCCCGGCACATGCGCGGTTTCCTGCTGCAGGCGGCGAATGATCTGGCTTGCCGTCAGGCCACGCTGCCGCTTCGGCCGCAGGTTTATCAGGAACCGGCCCTGGTTGAGCGTGTTATTGGTGCCGTCGATGCCGATGTATGAGGAAAGGCTCACGACATCCTTGTCTTTCAGGATCGCGTCGGCCAACTGCTGCTGATGCGCCGCCATGGCGGCATAGGAGGTCGATTGCGCGGCCTGGGTGATGCCTTGAATAACGCCGGTATCCTGCACCGGAAAAAAGCCCTTCGGGATAAACACATACATCGCGACGGTGAGTATGAGCGTCGCAACCGCGACCACGAGCGTCAGCCGTGCATGGTCCAGCACCCGGTTCAGGCCGCGGCCATAGCTGGCGATGACGCGATCGAAGCCCTTCTCGAGCCTCACCTCGAACCGGTTCTGCCGCTGCTCCGCCTTGCTCCGCAGCAGCCGCGCGCACAGCATCGGCACCAGCGTCAGCGCCACAACCGCCGAGATCACGATCGTGACGGCGAGGGTGATGGCGAATTCGGAGAATAGCCGCCCGACCACGTCGCCCATGAACAGAAGCGGGATCAGCACCGCGATGAGTGAAACGGTGAGCGAAATAATGGTAAAGCCGATCTGCCCGGCTCCCTTGAGCGCCGCCGCCATCGGCGCTTCCCCCAGCTCGATATAGCGCGTGATATTCTCGATCATCACGATCGAATCGTCCACCACGAAGCCGGTCGCGATAATCAGCGCCATCAGCGAAAGATTGTCGATCGAGAACCCGAACAGATACATCGCCGCCAGCGTGCCGATGAGCGAAACCGGCACCGAGATGCTGGGGATGACGGTTGCCCGGAAATTGCGCAGGAAGACGAAAATCACGGCAACCACGAGAATGACGCTCAGCCCCAGTTCGAACCCCGCATCCGCGACCGAGGCGCGGATGGAGGTCGTACCGTCTGTCAGCACGCTCACCTGCATCGCCGGCGGCAGCCCGGCCGTGAGCAAGGGGAGTTGCCGCTTTATCGCGTCGACCGTTGCGATGACATTGGCGTTGGGCTGCCGATCCACATTCAAAATGATCGCCGGCGTGCGGTTCATCCAGGCGCCGAGCTCGGTATTCTCCGGCGCCGAGACAACGGTGGCGACATCCCCAAGCCGCACCGGGGCGCCGTTTTTATACGCGATCACCAGATCGTTATATTCGGCCGCATCGGTGATCTGGTCGTTGGCATTGACGGTGAAGCTCCGCACCGGGCCGCTGAAGTTTCCCTTCGGGGAATTGACATTCATATTGGCGATGTCGGTGC
>JAJYAF010000396.1 GCA_021779655.1 Pseudomonadota bacterium | reverse complement strand
TCGTCGCGACCTGGGCCAGGGCGTGGCTTGCGCCGCCAAAGGCAACCCCTGCGGCGAACGTCGCGGAAAGCAATATCTTTTTGTAGGGCATGGGATCCTCGAAGTTCAGGTGATGATGAGAAGCAAGAAAGCCAGGGCGGTAAAGCGGGGCCGCCGCCGATGCAGCCACGCAGGACCGCTTACGGCTGATGTAGCCGGCGGGATCGGCGCTGCCTTCGATGACGGAATTTCCCCCATGGAAGAGTCCCTGGTTGACCTGGGGCTGGCGATAACTTGCCGTTTTGGTCGAGGAAATAGATAAAATATCATGGTTCTCCATCATCTTTGATGATAAAGATGGTCCGAATGCTTCTGCATGGTCTTTCGCTGGACCAGTTCCAGGTCTTTGTCTGCGTCGCGGAAACCGGCAGTTTCTCGGCCGCCGCGCGGCGGATGAACCGCGCGCAATCGGCGGTGACCTATGCCGTTCAGAAGCTGGAACAACAGCTTGGCCTTACCCTGTTCGATCGCAGCGGCTACCGCCCCGGTTTGACCGAGGCAGGCTTCGCCCTGCTGCCTCGGGCGCTGCATATCGTCAACGAGGTCAGCGCCTTTTCCGAGCAGGCGCGTGGGATCGCGCAAGGGTTGGAGGCGGAGCTCGTGCTGGTGGTCGATGCCATGTTTCCGATGGCGCGGATCGTCGCGGCGCTTCGCGAGTTCGGCCGCGAATACCCGACGGTGCCGACGCGGATCTTCGTCGCCTCCATGGGGGGCACGCTCGATCTCGTCTCGGACGGCTCCTGCATCCTGGGCGTGGGCCTGGCTTTCGCGGCGGAAGGCAGCGCCGATCTCGTGGTGCAGCCGATTGAGACGGTGGAGATGGTGGCGGTGGTGGCCGCGGGGCATCCGCTTGCGCGGGTGGGCAGGCCGATCCAAAAGGAGGAGCTTGAGCGGCATGTGCAGCTGGTGCTGACCGATCCCTCCGGCCGCACCGCCAAGCGCGATCACGGCGTGCTCTCCCGCCGGACCTGGAGGCTCGCCGATCTGGGCGCCAAGCACGCCATGCTGCTTGGGGGGTTGGGCTGGGGCGGCATGCCCCGGCATATGGTCGAGGCCGATATCGCTTCCGGGCGCCTCGTCCTCATCCAGCCGGAGGATTGGGGTCGGGACACGAACCTGCACCTCGCCGTGGGCCTGATCCACCGGCGGGACCGGGTGCTGGGTCCGGCGGCCCGCTGGCTGTCTGACTGGCTCATTTCCGGCAAGCGGGAGAGCGAGCCGGCCAGGACGGAGGCCGCCTGAGGAGCGTGCGAATTGCCGCCGCTGCGCGGCCGTCAGGCGCGGAAATAATCGGCGTAAATTCTCCGCACCTCGTTCTTTTGTACCTTGCCGGTCGCGGTGCGCGGCATGGTCTCCACCAGAATCAGCGCCTTCGGGCATTTGAACGGGCTGAGCCTGGAACGCAGCCGGGTGAGCACGTCCTCCGGGTCCACCGTCTCGTCCCCGCGCACCGTGGCGACGGCGGTGATCGCCTCTCCCCAGCGTTCATGCGGCACGCCCACCACCACCACTTCCAGCAGCTTCGGCTCGATCGCGTAGAGCGCCTTCTCCACCTCGATCGAGGCGACGTTCTCGCCGCCGGATTTGATGACGTCCTTGCTGCGGTCGTCGAACCACAACATGCCGGTTTCATCGAAATGGCCGACATCGCCGGAGTGGAACCACCCGGCGCGGAAGGCTTTGCGGGTCGCCTCCTCGTCGCGCAGATATTCCGTGAGCAGATGCGGGCTGCGATACACGATCTCGCCCCTTTCCCCGCAAGGCAGCGGATTGTCGTTCTCGTCGACGATCCCGACCTGGACATTGATCATCGGGTGGCCGATTGCGCCGGGATGGCTGAGCTGATGCTCGGGCCGGAAACAGGTCGAGGCGGGGCTCATCTCGGTCTGGCCGAACAGCAGCGACAATTCGCATTTGAACATGTCCATCAATTTACGGACATCGTCGTCGGGCATCGGGGCCATGGCGTAGATCATCCGCCGCATGCTGGAAACATTCCTCGGCGCGCGCGCCTGTTCTTCCATCAGGGCGCGGTACATCATCGGCAATGCGAACATCAGCGAGATTTTTTCGGATTCGATAAGATCGAGCAGCGCCTTCGCTTCGAATCCCTCGAAAATATAAATCGTCGCGTTATTGGCGATCGCCGTGGTGCAGAACCCGTTGAGCTGGGCGGTGTGAAACATCGGCATCAGCGCCGCCAATTTGTCACGGGGAGCAAGCTCAAGATCGATGATGACGTTGAGGGTCTGCACGTAGATGGCGAGGTGGCTGCCCACCACCCCCTTGGGCGCGGAGGTTGTACCGCTGGTATAAAGATAGGAGAGCGGTGCGCGGTCCTCCACGAGGACCTCGGGATTGGCGGTACCGGCCGCCGCGCAAAGCCGGGCGAAGGGCAGCGTCTCGCAATGCGCCGGCAGGTCGGGCTTCATCCCCCGGCCTTCATCGATGACGATGATATCCCGGGCCAGCGGGATATCGCCGAGGGCATGGTTGAGCTCGTCCAGCCAGCGCTCCTGCGCCACGATTCCGCGAACGCGGGCATGATTGAAGACATAGCTGATTTCGCCCCGCCGCCAGAAGAGATTGATCGGCGTGCAGACCACGCCGGTCTTGGCGCAGCCATAATAAACCACGAGAAACTCGATGCAGTTGCCGCACATCAGCCCGAGCGAGTCGCCAGGGCGGTAGCCCCGCGAGAGCAGGGCGTTGGCGAAGCGGTTGGCGTAGTCGTTGAACTCCCGGTAGGAGAGGCGGCGCGCGCCTTCGACCAGCGCGGTTTTATCGGGGTCCCGCGCGGCGGCGCGGGTGAGCATGTCGCCGACATTGAGGCGGGATGCGAGATTTTTTTCCAGCAGGAAGCGGTTGGTCGTGAGCGGGACATTATCCATGGGCGCGGTTTCCTTGTCGGACGAGGATTATTGAGTTCCCTTGGACAAGCTGTATAGCCGATTATTTTTATGGCGTTAAGAACGCCGCCGGGCCAGGCGGAATACCGCCCCAGGCGCACGGCTTTTCCGTTGCCAGCATGCCCCGGAACACAACCCGCAGCGCTCCCCGCACCATGCTCGCCCCGCTGATGCCGGTATCATCTCGCGCATGGGCCCCTAATACCAATCCGCAAAAACGCGGATTGGTATGCGCGCGGGGTTGGCGGGGCGGCCGCGCGCGAAATCAAAGCCTTATACCAACCCGCCACCTGTCTGATAGAGTCAATGAATTGGCGGGCTGGTATGATAGAGTCAATTAATCGGCGGGCTGGTATAAATCCTCGTCAGTTCCTCCGCCTCTCCCCGCGGATC
>JAJYAF010000395.1 GCA_021779655.1 Pseudomonadota bacterium | reverse complement strand
GCACCATCGCCCAGGAGGCGATCATTTCCGAGACGACCAATGGCGTGCCGAGCGATTTGGCGAGGGCGCGGAATGGCAGATCGGTCACGCCCGAGAGCGGGGCCAGGATCACCGGGGCCTGCAACCGCTGGGCGCGCGGCCCCGTGCCGATCGTCAGTGGTTCGATCCGCGGTCCGGTCCGCGCCGTGGCGTGTGGAAAATTTCGGCTGCCCATAGTTTGAGCACACTACCCAATATTCCGCTCGTCGCGCAATCACCGCCTTTCAAATCAGCGTCCGGGCGGCGGCGGGCTGAAGGCACGCTATGTCGGGTTGGATGGGTGGTTGTCGTGCAGGGATTGCAGCGTATCCACGCAGGCGTTCCTGTCGCCCAGCCCGAGACGGATCGTCGGGATCAAGGCCAGCGGCGGAAACAGAATGCCAAGCCCGACCGCGCTGCCGGCGCGGGCGGCCAGCGGGCCCGGAGCAGGCGCCATGGAGGGGTTCTTGAGCGTGCCGCCGATATGGATGGGGGTGGAGAGCGAGCCGATCTGGAAATGCGTCGCCTGGGTGCTCAGCGCCAGATTCAATTTCTCCGTCCGCAGATCGGCGGAGCCGGAACCCAGGATATTTGCTTCCCTGGTTGCGATCAGGAAGGCTTTCGGGTCCAGTATGCCGTTATTCAGCGCGAAATCGGCGACCAGGCACTGGATTTGGGTCTTCACGGGGATGCCAAGCGCCGAGAGAACCGCATCACCGAGCTGCAACCCGGCGAGATCGACCAGCAGCGCGCTGAGCTGGCCGCCTTGGTTCATGAAAAGCTGCATGCTGCCGGTGCCGTGACCAAGCATGGCGGCAACGGAATTGCCCGTGGCCACTAGATGCGCGGAGCCGCCGACCGTGCCGCTGCCAGCGAAGGCATGGGTGGCGGCCATCAGCCGCGAGAGCGGCAGGCGCCGGAAATCGATATTGGCGCGGGTGTGCAGCACATTGTCCACGGGGTCGAGGTCGAAATCGCTGGCGACGGTCCCGCTGCCCACCGCGAAGTTCAACGGATGCAGCGTGATGCGGCCGTTTTCGATCGAGAGAGAGACCACCACGTTGTCCAGCGGAACATCCCGGTTGATGATGCGCTCGCCCTTGTAGTGCAACGCGACATTCGCGAGGTTGATCTTCGGCAGGTTGAGCGGCGTATGGGGCAATAGGTAGGGGTTGGCATTGGCGGCGGCCACTTTCGCCCGCGTCGCGGCGTTCTCGCCGGGCGTATTGGTCTTGCCCGGCGTCGCGCCGAGGAAACCGGCGAGATCGGTCAGATCCACGTAACGCGAGGCGAGATCGGCGGTGATGAGCGGCTTGCGGCTGATGGGATGGCTGTATGCCAGATCGCCCTCGAGATCGCTGGAGCCGACCCGGCCGTGGAAATCATCGAACCGGATGGTGTCCTTCGCGTAGTCCAGGTTGCCGGTGACGCTGTAAGGCGGGGTCGCGGGGATGGGAATGCCGGTCAGCGGGTACAGGTTGGCCATGTCCTGCCCGGCGAGCGAGAGTTTCAACCGCGCGCCGCCGAAGGTCAGTGGCTGCTCGACCGTGCCGGTGAGCGCAACGGTGGTGCTGCCGTTCATGATATGCAGATCGACCGGATAGGGGTTGGAGGGATCGCGCAAGGTTAGCAGCGCGCCGCCCTCGAAGCGCGCCGTGATCGGCTGGCCGCTATAGGTCCCCTTGGCGGTGGCGGTGATCTCCTGGCCCTCGAAAATGCTGTTTTGCGGCGCGGGCGCGGTGGCGATGGCGATATCCATGTCGGCTTTGAGCCGGGCCATCCGCACGTTGGCGTGGCCGTCGCGGATGATGAGTTCGCCGATCCGCGCCGGCTTGCCGCCGCCGCTTTTCAGTTTCAACGTATAATTGTCGGCGCCGTCCGCGCGCTGGCGGATGTTCATCACCGGATGTTCGACGGCGATGCTGGGCAGAGTCAGCGCCCCATCCCGGATGAAGCTCATCACATCGACGTCGATGACGAGCTTCTCGATGCTGGCGAAATTTTCCGCCTCCGGACTGCCCGACTCGTGGCTGCCTGCCGCCTTGGGCGCGCTGGCCGCGAAGCCCTGCGGGTCGGCGACGGCGATATCGTCCGCGGTGATCCGCGTGGTGCGGCCAAGGCGCACATGCAGATGCGCCATCGTCACCTTGCGGCCGAGCGCGGCCGAGGCGCGCGCGTCCACCAGCGGGATCAGCCAGTCCCAGTTCCAGAAAATCACCAGCAGGACGAGCAGGACAAGGACGCCGAGGAGGATTCTCCGCCCGATATGGAGGCGCCGGCGGGCCGGGCCTGGGCTGAACTGGCCTGGGCTTGACTGGCCTGGGCTTGACTGGGGCGCGGTGATTTTTTCTGCCATGCGATGCTGAACCCGTTCTCTTTTGCCGTTTCGATTCCCATGCCGGCCCCTGACCGCGCCGGCTGGATTCGAGCCGCGTTGAAACGGCCCCTCCCACCCCCAATGTCGAGTTCGGCCGCGTTTGAGGCCGCATCCCGCGAATGGCGTTTGTCTTCAGAGATGTAAGGATGCCCGTCCGCGCATTCCAGTCATTCGCGTGTGGAGACCGCGCCCGCCCGGCTTTTCGGCCGCGCGGGCGCCTGCCATAATGCCGGCATGGATATGCCGAACGGCCTGCCGTTTCTGAAGATGCACGGTGCCGGCAACGATTTCGTGGTGCTCGATGGCCGGACACGGGAGCTTGCCTTATCCCCGGCCGAGGCCGGGCGGATCGCCGACCGCAGGCTGGGCGTGGGCTGCGATCAGATCGTTCTGGTTTTGGAAGATGAAGAGGGGGCGGATGCCTTCATGCGCATCCTGAACGCCGATGGGTCCGAATCCGGGGCCTGCGGCAACGCGGCGCGCTGCGTCGCGGCGCTGCTGGCGGAGGAAACCGGCGCGCGCCGGTTGCGCATCCGCACCATCTCCGGGCTGCTGGAAGCCGAAATTCTCGGCCCCGGCCTGGTTGAGGTCGATATGGGTGCGCCACGGCTGGAATGGGACGAAATTCCGTTGCGCGGCCCGTTGCGCGGCCCGTTGCGCGGCCCTGGGGATACCCTGCATCTGAACCTGGCGCTCGGACCCGTTGCCGATCCGGCCGCCTGTTCGATGGGCAATCCGCACGCCACGTTCTTCGTGGACGATCTGGCGCGGCTGCCGATTGAAACCATCGGCCCGGCGCTGGAGCGGAACCGGCTGTTCCCCGAGCGCGCCAATATCGGCTTCGCCCAGGTGGAATCGCCGGAGCGCATCCGCCTGCGGGTGTGGGAGCGCGGGGCCGGCCTTACGCTCGCCTGCGGCTCCGGCGCTTGCGCGGCGCTGGTGAATGCC
>JAJYAF010000394.1 GCA_021779655.1 Pseudomonadota bacterium | reverse complement strand
CGTACCGGCAGTCGTTCGCTGGGCATTCCGGCGTTTTTCGGGTTGCAGAACCTGGTGCCGCGCATTTTCGGCAAAAGCGTGAGCGCGTCCGACCTGGTCTCCGTGAGCGGCTCCGGCTCCTCCACCGGCACCGGCTCGATTCAGCGCAACGAAACCGTGACCCTCTCGCTAGCCGGGGAGATCACCCAAATCCTGCCCGACGGCAACCTGGTGGTGGCGGCGCGACAGGAGATGGAAGTGAATAGCGAGCTGCGCATCCTGCAAGTCTCCGGCCTCATCCGGCCGGAGGATATCACCAGCGACAACACCGTGAACAGCGATCAGATGGCGGAAGCGCGCATTGCCTATGGCGGCACCGGCACGATCGTGAACATGCAGCAGCCGCGCGTGGGCCAGCAGGTGGTGGATGCGATCATGCCGTACTGACGGGGCGGGATGAGCGGGCCGCCTATTCGGCGGCCTCCGCATAGCGCTCCAGCGGCGCGCAGGAGCAGACGAGGTTTCTGTCCCCGTACACATTGTCAACCCGCTTGACCGGCGGCCAGTACTTGGCCTCCGCCACGAAACGCAGCGGAAAGGCCGCCTGCTCGCGGCTATAGGGATGCCGCCACTCGCTCGCCATGAGTTCGGCGGCGGTGTGGGGCGCGTTTTTCAACATGTTATCGTGCTTCGGCAGAAGCCCGGCGGCGATGCGGCCGATCTCGCCGGCAATCGCGATCATCGCGTCGCAAAAGCGGTCGAGCTCGGCCCTTGCCTCGCTCTCCGTGGGCTCGATCATCAGCGTGCCGGCGACCGGCCAGGACATGGTGGGCGCGTGGAAGCCGTAATCCTGCAGGCGTTTGGCGATATCTTCGACCTGCACATCGGTTGCGGCGGCGAAGCCACGGCAGTCGAGGATACATTCATGGGCCACCATGCCTGCCGCCCCGCGATAAAGAATGGGATAATGGGGCGCGAGCCGGGCCGCGATGTAATTGGCGTTGAGGATCGCCATGCGGCTTGCCTGGGCAAGGCCGTCCGGCCCCATCATCCGGATATAGGCGTAGGGGATCGGCAAAATCAGTGCCGAGCCGAAGGGCGCGGCGGCCACCGGGCCGAAGCCCGTGGCCGGGCCGGCATCCGCGCGCAGCGGGTGGTTTGGCAGATGCGGCAGCAAATGGGCGGCGACGCCGATCGGCCCGACACCCGGCCCGCCGCCGCCATGCGGGATGCAGAAGGTTTTGTGCAGGTTGAGATGGCAGACATCCGCGCCGATCGCCGCCGGCGAGGTCAGCCCGACCTGGGCGTTCATATTGGCGCCATCCATATAAACCTGGCCGCCGGCCTCATGCACCGCCGCGCAAATCTCGCGGATGCCGGGCTCGAACACGCCATGGGTGCTGGGATAGGTGATCATCAGCGCCGCCAGGCGGGCGGCGTGCCGGGCGATTTTCGTCCGCAGGTCGGCGATATCGACATTGCCGTCCCGGTCGCAGGCCACCACCACCACGCGGTAGCCCGCCATATGCGCCGAGGCCGGGTTGGTGCCGTGCGCCGAGGCCGGAATCAGGCAGATGTCCCGCGCGCCTTCGCCGCGCGCCTCCTGCCAGGCGCGGATCGCGAGCAGTCCGGCATATTCGCCTTGCGCGCCGGAGTTCGGCTGTAGCGAAATGCCGGCAAAGCCGGTGATCGCCTTCAGATATTCGCCGAGCCGCTCGATGAGAACCTGGAAGCCCTGAGTTTGCTCCGGGGGGGCGAAGGGGTGGATATCGGCGAATTCCGGCCAGGTGATGGCCGCCATTTCGGCGCTGGCGTTGAGCTTCATGGTGCAGGAGCCGAGCGGGATCATCGAGCGGTTGAGCGCGATGTCCTTGTCCTCCAGCCGCTTCAAATAGCGCATCATTTCCGTTTCCGAATGATAATCATTGAACACGGCGGCGGTAAGGAAGGCGGATCTCCGTTCGAGCGCGCGGGGGATCGAGGGCGGCCCGTCATGCAGCCCGCCGCCGAGAATGCCGGCCAGCACCCGAAGCTCCGCGAGGGTGACGGTTTCATCGAGCGCGATGCCGACCCCGCTCGCATCGAGGCGGCGGAAATTGAAGCCGGCGGCGAGCGCCGCCTGCATCAGCGCCTCGGACCTGGGGCCGGCCTCGATCGCGAGGGTATCGAAAAAAGCCGCGTGGCGCAGGGAAAATCCGCCGCGCCTGGCGGCATCGGCCAGGAGCCGCGCCTGCAAATTGATCCGGCGCGCGATCTGCTTAAGCCCTTCCGGGCCATGCCAGGCGGCATAAAAGCCGGCGATCACCGCGAGCAGAACCTGGGCGGTACAGATATTGGAGGTGGCCTTTTCGCGGCGGATGTGCTGCTCGCGGGTTTGCAGCGCAAGCCGTAAGGCGGGCCTGCCCGCCGCGTCGACGGAGACGCCGACGAGACGGCCCGGCATCTGCCGCTTGTAGGCATCGCGCGTGGCGAAATAGCCGGCATGCGGACCGCCGAAGCCCAAGGGCACGCCGAAACGCTGGGCGGAGCCGACGACGATGTCCGCCCCCATTTCCCCCGGCGGCTTCAGCAGCGTGAGGCTGAGCGGATCGGCGCAGACGATGGCAAGCCCGCCGGCCGCCCGCGCCGCGGCGATTTCCGCTGAAAGATCGCGGACCTGCCCGCTGCTGCCCGGATAGTTGAACACCACCGCGAAAGCCCCCGCCGCGCCGATGGCGGCGGTATCGCCGGCGGGGAAATCGCGCAGCGTAAGGCCAAGCGGCCAGGCGCGGGTGGCGATGACCGCGCGGGTCTGGGGATGCAGATCGTCCGCGACGGCGATGACGCGGCCGGGATTTTTGGAAAGCGCGCGGGCCATGGCCACGCCTTCGGCGGCTGCCGTTGCTTCATCCAGCAGCGAGGCATTGGCGATTTCCATGCCGGTGAGATCGGCGATGGCGGTCTGGAAATTGAGGATGGCCTCAAGCCGGCCCTGGCTGATCTCCGCCTGGTACGGGGTATAGGCCGTGTACCAGCCGGGATTTTCCAGCACGTTGCGCCGGATTACCGGCGGGGTGTGCGTGCCGTGATAGCCCATGCCGATCAGCGAACGTTTCACCACGTTGCGGCCGGCCAGCGCGCGCATCTCGGCGGTGACCGCCGCCTCGTCCACCGGCGGCGGCAGGGCCAGCGGCCCGGTTGCGCGGATATCGGCGGGGACGGTTCTGCCGATGAGCGCGTCAAGCGAGGCCGCGCCGATGGCCTCCAGCATCGCCGAGGCATCCGCCGCGCGGGGACCGATATGCCGGCCCGCGAACGCGCCGCCGCCTTCGAGCGTTCCCAGTTCGGCGAGCGCGTTCATCAGCTTTTCTCGACAAAAGCATCGTAGGCG
>JAJYAF010000018.1 GCA_021779655.1 Pseudomonadota bacterium | reverse complement strand
AATCCGGCAACGGCCGTGAATGGGGCAAATGGGGGCTGGAAGAGTTCCTGGAAATCAAAGGGATCGTGGGATACGAGGCAGCCTGACGCTCATGCGCGGCGCGGCCCCAGGCCGCGCCGCTCATACCAGCCCGCCAACCCCGCGCGCTTTTGATTTCCGCGCGCGGTATCAGAAGCCGAATTTCACCTGCCGGCCATTGCTCGCCAGCAGATTTTTGTAACGGCTGAGCGCGAGCAGCGGGAAATACCGCGCATAGCCGTGGTAGCGCAGGTAGAACACGCGGGGAAATCCGACGGCGTTATAGGGCTGCTCCCGCCAGCTCCCGTCTTCCATCTGCGCGGCCCGCAGATAATCGGCGCCCCGCCTCACGGCGGGGTGGTCCACCAGCCCCGCCGCCATCAGCCCGAGCATCGCCCAGGCGGATTGGCTCGGCAGGCTCTCGGTGTACATGCCGGCCGGCGCCCCGGCATAGGTTTCGCAATCCTCGCCCCAGCCGCCATCCTCGCGCTGCCGGCTGATCAGCCAGCCGGTGGCGCGCCTTATCATCGGGTCGTCATGCGGCACGCCCGCCACGTTGAGCGCGCATAGCACCGACCAGGTGCCATAGATGTAATTGGTGCCCCAGCGGCCGAACCAGCTTCCATCCGGCATCTGCGTCCGGCGCAGATAGGCGATGCCGCGGGCAATCGCCGGCTCATCCTCCGCGTGCCCCAGCTGCGCCAGAAAGGAGATGCAGCGGCCGGTCACGTCTTCCGTCGGCGGGTCCAGCAGCGCGCCATGATCCGCAAAGGGAATGTGGTTCAGATATTGCCGGTCGTTATTGACATCGAAAGCACCCCAGGCGCCGTTCGTGGACTGCATGCCGAGAATCCACTGGCGCGCGCGTTCCAGCGCATGGCCGAACGCCGGATCGCCGCTCCGGTGCAGCAACATCCCGACCACGGCGGTATCGTCCACGTCCGGGTAATGGGGATTGTTGTACTGGAAGGCCCAGCCGCCCGACATCGTTCCCGGTGTATTGTCGGCCCAGTCGCCCTTGACGTCGAGAACCTGTTTCGGCCGCAACCATTCGCAGGCTTTCAGGGCCGCGTCCTCGCTCCCGCTTTCGGCCAAGGCATGGCCGGCGAGCGCGGTGTCCCAGACCGGCGAAAGGCAGGGCTGGCAATAGGCTTCCCGTTCCCTCACCACCAGCAGCTTGCGCACCGAGGCCCAGGCGATGGCGTAATCGGGATGCTCGGGCGCATAGCCCAGCAGGTCGAACATCATCACGGCGTTCGCCATCGCCGGGTATATGCCGCCCAGACCATCCTCCCCGTTCAGCCGCTCCCTTACGAAATCCACCGCGGCGCCGATGGCGCGCCGCCGGTATTTTTTCGGAAAATACGGCTCGGCGGCCCGCAGAACGGAATCGAGATATTTGAAGAAATATCCCCAGGGCGATTTGAACGGCCCGCGGATGTAATCGGTTATCGCATCCGGCGGCGCGCGGAACAGTTCGTCGATCCGGACCCCCCGCGGATTGCGCGCTCGCGGCTTGCCCGCGAGCAGCACCAGCAGGGGCGCCATCACGGTGCGCGACCAATAGGAAACCTTGCGCATATTGACAGGAAACCAGGGCGGCATGAGCATCAGCTCGACCGGCACGACCGGACAGGCCCGCCAAGGCAGGGCGCCGAACAAGGCGAGCTGAATACGGGTGAACACGTTGGTGCGCTCCGCGCCGCCGGCGGCCAGAATCGCCTCGCGGGCGCGGCGCATATGCGGCGCCTCCGGATCGTCGCCAATCGCCTTCAGCGCGAAATAGGCTTTTACCGAAGCGGAAAGATCGAACCTGCCGTTGTGAAAAAGCGGCCAGCCGCCGGGATTTTTTTCCGAATTGCCCTGGATGCGCCGCAGATAGACGCCGATTTTCGCCTCCAGCCCTGGCTCGATCCGGTCGAGATAATGTTCCAGCAGGACATATTCGGCCGGGATGGTGGCGTCAGCCTCAAGCTCGTAGACAAAATGCCCGTCCTGCCGCTGCTCACGGCGCAGCGCGCCATCGGCGCGGGAGATGCTTTCTTCCAGTTCGATGGGTTCTTCCAGAATCGGATTCATTTTCACGTTATTGTCATTTCCGCCCCAGCATTGCCAGGGCCGCCGCATTGCCGGAGCGGATGGCGCCCTCGATGGTGGCGGGCAGGCCGGTATCCGTCCAGTCCCCGGCCAGCATCACGTTTGGGTTGGGCGTCCGCGTGCCCGGCCGGCGCTCAAGCTGCGCGGGCGTGGCGGCGAACGTGGCGCGCTTCTCCCGCACCACCCGGTAGTCCGGCATGGCCGCCGCCAGGCCGAACGCCGCCGCGAGTTCCGCCCACACCCTGGCGGCCATTTCGGCGTTTTCCGCCTCGGCATACCGGTTGGCGGCGGAAATGGTCACCGAGAAAATTTCTCCTTTCGCGAACACCCACTCCGCGAGGCCGCCGATCAGCCCCCAGAACCCGGCTTCGCCGGGATCTGCACGATATTTGAAATGCAGATTGAAAATCGCCTCGTATTCCTCGGGCACGATCAGTCCGGGCAGCAATTCGGCCGCGATCCAGGGCGGCGCGGCGATGATCGTTCTCCGTGCCGGGTCGATGGCGGTTACCCGGTCGTTCAGCCGGATCTCCGCCCCGCGCGACCGCAGCCAGGCGAGCGCGGGATCGACGAAGCTTTCAGACAGCCCGCCCGCCGGAAAACAGGGGATCGCGGCACCGCCGCCGCGCGCGATCGTCTCCGACAGCACGGCCTTGAGCGGCAGGGCGGAGGCCCGCTCCGGCGGGGTATTCAGCGCGGCGACCGCCAGCGGTTCCAGAAGGTTCCGGTAAAGCGGCCCCGCCCGGCCCGCGAATTCCGCGACAAGGTCGCTCCGGCGCGCCCCGTTCAGCTTAAGAAGCAAGAGATAGTCGCGCAGCCTCGTCCGCGGCACGCGCATGGACGATGCGAAAATCCACCAGGGCACGCGCCCACGGTTCAACCGCAGCACCCATCGCGCGCCACTTTGCAGATCGACGAACGGAAAGACCGGCCCGCCGGGGCCGGTGAGCGAGCCCCGCGTGCCGATACGGCGCAAATACGCCATCGCCGCCCGGTTTCCGGAGAGCAGCAAATGGTTGCCATTGTCGATCGTCGCGCCGAGCCGCGCATCGAAATACGACCGCGCGCGCCCTCCCGCGGCCTTTGCCGCTTCGTGCAGCACGACCGCCCGGCCGGCTTCGGCAAGGGTACAGGCAGCCGCCAGGCCCGCCAGGCCCGCGCCGACGACATGGACCGGCTCAGGCTTCGTCACGGCAGATAGACTTGCGCGGCCAGCAGCAGTTTTCTGTATTTCGGCAGCGACACGCGCTGCCCGGTGCAGGCGAAACCGTTCGTCCGCAGAATCCGCAGCAATGGCCGGTAGCTCGCGGCCATCATCCGCGCGGGGCGCATGGCCCGCTTCCGGCAGAGCCGCATCGCGGCGTCGGCCTGGTCGAAATAGCTCTCGGCCAGCAGCGCGACCTGTTCGCATACCGCCGGCAAGCGCGGCGATCGCAGGGCCTCGACGGAGAACGGAACGGATTCCGCGGCAAGGAATTCGCCCGGCAGATACAGCCTGCCGCGTTGCGCGTCCTCCCAGAGATCGCGCAGGATGTTCGTGAGCTGCAAGGCCCGGCCAAGCGCGTGGGCCACCTGCTGCGCGGCTTCGCTGCCATCGCCGAAAACCCGGACGGAAAGCCGCCCCACCGCGGCGGCCACACGGTCGCAGTATAAATCGAGCACCGCCAGGGGCGGCGCGACGATCGGCTCTCCGGCATCCATCTCCATCCCGTCGATGATGCAGATGAAATCCTTCTCCCGCAGACCGTAAGCGGCGGCGGCGGCGCGCAACACGCGCGTCACCGCGTCATCCGCCTGCCCGGCGAAGCAAAGCGCGATGCGCCGCCGCCATGTTTCCAGTTCATCGCGTTTCCGTGGAAACGGAACATCATCGTCATCGGCGATATCGTCCACTTTGCGGCAGAAGGCATAAACGCCGTACATGGCCGTCCGCCGCCCGGCGTCGAGGATCTTCATGCCGTGAAAGAAGGAGGTTGCGGAATCGCGCACGATTTTCGCCACTTCCAGGGCATCCGCTTCGGCCAGTTCCTGTTTCATAGGGCGCTCGGCAGGGCGCGGAAGGTGGCGGCGATGAAATCCCGGGGCGTGAGCTTCACGCGCATGGCCAGCGGATCGCCGTCTGCGAGCCGGCGCGTCAGGCGCCGGGCAAGGTTCACGATCGTCGCGGTTTCAACCCGCAGGCGCGCTGCCTTGACAAGCCCGGGCAGCAACGCGGCCTCGCGGTTCAGCGCATGGGTCTTTTCCAGCATGGCATCGAGGGTCGCGCGCAGGCCCGGCCCGGTCTGCTGCCGCGCGATGTCGTCGGTTCGCGCGCCATGCAGCGCGAGCCAGTCCTGCGGCACGTAGCAACGGTCCAGATTGCGCAAATCGGCCGCGCAGTCCTGCATGTGGTTCAGCACCTGAAGGCTCGCGCAAAGCGCGTCGGAAGCGGGCCATGTCCCGGGGGATTCGCCGTGGAGGTCGAGGACGTAGCGGCCCACCGGCGCGGCGGAATAGCGGCAATAATCCATCAGCTCCGCCCAGTTCGCATAGCGCGTCCTGGTCGCGTCCTGGCGGAACGCGATCAGGATCTCGCGCGCATGGACCGGGGAAACGCCCGTCTGCCGGAGGCTCTCCCGCAGGCGCAGCGCGGAAGGCGATCCGGTCTCCCGTGCGCCCGTCAGCACCGCTTCCATCATGTCCAGCCGGTCGATTTTTTCCGCCGGCGTCAGTTCGGCATGGTCGGCGATATCGTCGGCGTTGCGGGCGAAGCTGTAATAGGCGTGCACATGCGCCCGCAACCCGGCGCGGATCAGCCAGGAGCCGACGGGGAAATTTTCATCGCCCCGGTCCTTGCCGGACCATGTTTCGATATCACAACATGTTTCCGCGGCCCGCGCGGCGGCGGGGGTGTAATTATCGTTGATGGCGCTCATCAGACATCCGCCCCGTAGCTGCGGTTCTTCCATCTGGCGCCCGTGCCCCGCCAATGGTCGAGCGCCGAGGAAAACGTGGCGACCATGTAGAACAGCGCGATCAGCGGCAGCGCGAGCGCCAGGAAGCGGGAGACCCGATAGCGCGCCAGGGTAGGCTGGTAGCTGATCATGGCGAGCACGAACGCGGCGAGTCCGCAAATGAACCTCCAGCCATGGCCGAACACGGTTTCATAGGCCGGCACCAGCCACACCAGCGTCAGGCCCAGCAATGTCAGCGCCAGCATGACAGCCGAGTAGTCCAGTTGCGTGAACGCGCTGCGGGATACCATCCGGAATATATCGGCGAATTCCGGATAGGGGCGGATGGATGTCGCGAGTCCGGAATGTCCGAGATAGAGCGGGCCGAATTTTTTAACCGCGCGGGCCAGCGCCACGTCATCGATCAGCGCGCCCTTGATCGCCTCGATGCCGCCGATGCGCTCCAGCGCCTGCCGCCGGATCAGCACAGTGCCGCCGGCCGCGGCGGCAACGCGGGAGGTGGGGTCGTTCACCCTGTCGAAAGGGTAGAGCATCTGGAAGAAATAGACGAAAGCCGGCACCAGCGCCTTTTCGGCAAGGCTTTCGCAGTTAAGCCGCACCATCTCCGAGACCATCTCCACATGCGGCGCGCTGACAAGCCGCGCGACCAGGGCGGACAAATGCCGCGGGTCATGGGTGATGTCCGCGTCGGAGAAAAACAGCACAGGGGCGCTGCTGACGGCGACCCCCTGAGAGAGCGCCCAGAGCTTGCCCGCCCATCCGGCGGGTTTTTCCGCGCCGGAGACGATATGCAGATCAGCCATGCCCGGCGCGGCGGCGGCGGCCAGCGTGGCGGTGCCGTCCGTGGAATTGTCGTCCACCAGGAATATCCGGAACCGGCCGGGGTAGTCCTGCCGGCTCAGCGAGGCGATGACCGGGCCGATCGTCCGCGCCTCGTCACGCGCGGGGATAACGATATCCACATCCGGACATTCCGCCGGAACGGCCGGGGGCAATTCCGGGCCTGATCGCCAGAACCTGCCATGAAGAAAAAACAGATAGAGCCATGTCAGCAGCGCCAGAACCGCGATGACGGTCATCGCATCAGACCCTGGTCCGCGAAATAGCGCAGCGCCGCGGCCACCGCCTCCGCCGCGGGGCGCGGCGCATAGTCCAGTTCCCGCATCGCCTTGGCCGAGCTGAAAAACATTTTCTTGCGCGCCATCTTGAGCATATCGGTCGTCATCAAAGGCGGCTTGCCGGTGACCGCCGCCACGCGCTCCATGATCCATGCGAGAGGCATCAGCGGCGCGACCGGCAAGCGGATGCCCGGCGGCCTGCGCTTCGCCTGGGCCGCGATCATCGCGAAAAATTCCCCCAGCATCAGATTATCCCCCCCCAGAATGTAAGCCTCGCCGGAGCGGCCCTTTTCCATGGCCAGCACATGGCCTTTGGCCACGTCGTCGACATGCACGATATTGAGGCCCGCATCCACGAACGCGGGCATCTTTCCATTGGCGGCGTCCAGCACCATCCGCCCGGTCGGCGTGGGCTTCACGTCCCCCGGGCCGACCGGCGCGGAAGGATTGACGATGACGATATCCTGCGTCCTCGCAAGCTGCCGCACCGCCTGTTCGGCATCGTATTTCGAACGTTTATACGATCCAACCATATCGGCCGGAGCGACCGGCGTATTTTCATCCGCCGGACTGCCATCCGCGTTGAGGCCCAGCGCCGCGACGGAACTGGTATAAACCGAGCGTTCCACCCCGGCCCTGGCGGCGGCCCGCAACAGGGCCACGGTTCCGTCGATATTGGTGCGGCGCATAACCGGCACGTCCGGCACCCACAGCCGGTAATCGGCGGCGACATGGAACAGGTACCGGCATCCGGCCGTTGCCGGCGCCAGCGATTCCGGCATGGTCAGATCGCCTTCCACCAGCTCCGCGTCGATTCCCCGGAGATTGCGCCGGTCGCTGCCCTTGCGCACCAGGAGCCGCAGCCTGAAGCCGTTTTCGGCGAGATTCCGGGCCACCGCCGCCCCGACAAAGCCGGTGGCGCCGGTGACAAGCATGACATCGGACCTTGATAACATGGCACAGCAATATTGCATCGGAAGGCATTGGTGTAGAATCCCGCATGGGTAAAATGCAGCCTCGCTCAAGATGCAACAGCAAGGACGAACCCAGCGTGAATGACACGGACAGCGGGGCGCTCACACCCCATTCGGCGGCGCGCCATTGGAACTTCCCCGTTCGGGGCCGCATCAGATATGGCAGCCCGACGCATTTCGCCATGTTTACCCAGCTCCTCCAGGCCACCTACAACCCCTACGAACCCAAGGTGCTGGCCTGGCCGGAACTTCAGCCGGAAACACTCAAGCGGCTCACCGCGCTGCCGATCTGGGACATCGCGGTGCAAACCGAGATCAAGGCTTCCGTGCGGATCGAGGCTTTCGCCGCCACGGTGCGCGAACCCGGCTTGCGCGCGGCGCTACTGCATATGGCCGGCGAGGAGCGCCGGCACCGGGAGGTGCTCATAAGCCTGGTCAGCGCCTACAACATACCGCTCAAGCCCGACACCCCGTACACCCCGCCCAAAGACACCGAATGGGGCTTCATGGTCACCGGCTATTCGGAATGCGTCGACAGTTTCTTTGCCTATGGCCTGTTTGAAATGGCGAAGCAGACAGGGTATTTTCCGCCGGAACTGGTCCAGACGTTCGAGCCGATCATTCAGGAGGAAGGCCGGCACATCCTGTTCTTCACGAACTGGATGGCCTGGCACAAGGCAACCATGCCGCTCTGGCGCCGCCCCTATTTCGCCCTGAAAATCGCGGCCGTGTGGGTGTTTTTGATCTGGGAGCGGATCGGCACCGCGCGCCATGTGGATGGCCTGGAGGGCGCCGACGCCAATTTCACGATGAGCGGACAAAAGGCGCTCGCCGACGAAATGGATGTCGCCAAACTGCTGGATATCTGCTTAGCTGAGGATGCAAGGCGCATGGCAGGCTATGACCCGCGACTGAAACGGCCGACAACCATGCCGCGGCTGGCGCGGCTGGCGCGCCTGTTTCTGCGGCCACGGAAAAGGAAGCGGCAAACCCCGTGAACATGAAATCCCCGGTATTGCCGGCCGCCCTGATGGTCGCCGGTTTTGCCGTCATTACCGCGCTCGTCATCTATTTCGGAGCGGCCCAGGTCACCCGGGTGCTCGTCTCCGTGCGGCTGCCCGATTTCACCCTCTATGTCGCCGCGCAGCTTGGCATCACGGCGGGGCTCGGCCTGTGCTGGCGCGTGCTGCTGCGCAGCAGGAAGCGGGGGAATTACTGGCTCTGTGTCTGGGGCCGTCTGGTCCGCGATGCGACAGGGGAATTCCTCCCCTTCAGCCATGTCGGCGGCTACGTGCTGGGCGCCAGGATCGTCACGCTTCACGGCGTGAATGCCGTGGACGCGGCGGCCTCCACATTCGCCGACGTGACCATGGAATTCCTGGCGGAACTGCTCTTCATCGGGATCGGGCTCACGATCATGGCTCATCTCGCGCCGCACAGCGAACTGCTCCTGCCGGTGACAATCGGCTTGAGCGTCGCCGTTCCCATGGCGTTGGGGCTCGTGCTGGTGCAGCGCGGCGGAAGCCGGTATTTTCGTGATCTCACGCTGAAAATCGCCGGCCGGGCCGCGTCGGGCGCGGCCCAGCACATAGACCGTCTGCAAGCGGCGCTGGACGATGTCTACAGCCGCCGTGGCCGCCTGGTGCAGGCGGCGTTTTACCATCTGGTCTGCTGGTTCGGCACCGCAACCGCCTCCTTTATCGGTTTTCACGCCCTGGGCGTGGCGATTTCGTTCGGGACAGCGATTGCGATCGAGGCCATTCTGCACGCCGTCATGGCGCTGGCATTCTTCGTGCCCGGCCGTTTCGGCATCCAGGAGGCCGCCTATACCCTGCTGGGCAGCATTTTCGGCATCCCTCCGGAAATCTCGCTCTCGCTCTCGCTGCTGCGGCGGGCGCGGGATTTCATCATCGCCGTGCCGGTGCTGCTGTTCTGGCAAGGGGTGGAAGCAAGACGCTTGCGCTTCGGCTGACAACAGGGATGCCGGCATAGGCGGCTCTTGCGAACGCGCCGGCCGCTCCATATCTCCTGCGGCAGGATTTCGTTGCCAGATTTCGTTGCCAGATTTCGTTGCGAGGGAGGTTGTGACGTGTCGGTTCTCGGGTGGATCGTGCTTGGACTGATCGCTGGCTACATCGCCAGCCATATCGTGGATAATGCCGGCAAAGGCCCGCTCCTCGACATCGTGCTGGGGATCGTCGGCGCCCTGGTCGGCGGGTCGATTTTCAACGCCCTTGGCGCCGTGCCGGTGACCGGGTTCAATTTGTGGAGCCTGTTCGTCGCCGTTGTGGGCGCTGTCGTGATCCTCGTGATCTATCATGCCGTCATGGGCCGCCGCCGGCTCTGAATATCAATGTCTTAGCGCGCTAGCGGTACTCGCCCGCGGTTGACTGGCCGGGCCGCGCAAGCCACATCGGCGGCATGAAGATCGCCGCCATTCTGGTCGCGGCCGGCACGGGCTCCCGGTTCGGCGGCGAAACACCAAAGCAGTATTTTCCGCTGCGCGGCAAACCCGTGCTTCGCCACGCCGCCGAGGCGCTCCTGCCTTATATCGACCTCCTCCAGCCGGTGGGCGATGCCGGACTGATCGGCCCGGCCCTCGGCCCGATCGCGCATCTGCCCATCGTGCCCGGCGGCGCGGAACGGCAGGATTCCGTCCGGGCGGGGCTGATCGCCCTCGAGCCTCATGCGCCGGATCTGGTCCTGGTGCATGACGCGGCAAGACCGTTCATTCCCCCCGGAACGGTCGAAGCGGTGCTGGCCGCCCTGGAGCAGCATCCGGGAGCCGTTCCGGCCTTCCCGGTTTCCGATACGCTGAAACGTGTCAGGGACGGAATAATCGTGGAAACGGTGCCCCGTGAAAATCTGTTCCGTGCGCAGACACCGCAGGGGTTCCATTATCCCGTCCTGCTCGGGCTGCATCGCCAGGCGAAATTCCTGGCGACCGACGATGCCGCCCTGCTTGAATCCGCCGGGCTTTCCGTGGCACTGGTCACCGGCGCTGAGCAGAACATCAAGCTGACCGTTCCGGCCGATCTGCCACGCCTCGAATATTTCATGGGAGCGCGCATGACCCCCCGTATCGGCACCGGCTTCGATGTGCATGGCCTGGCCGAAGGCAGGCCGATGATCCTGTGCGGCGTCCGCGTCCCTTTCGAGAAAGGGCTTGCCGGCCATTCCGACGCGGATGTCGGTATTCACGCGCTTTGCGACGCGATTTACGGCGCGCTTGCCGAAGGCGATATCGGCCGGCATTTCCCCCCGGCCGAAGCGACATGGAAGGATATGGACAGCGCCCGGTTCCTGCGGCACGCGGCGGCGCGCATCGCGGCGCGCGGCGGCGTTCTGGCGAACGCCGATATCACGCTCATCTGCGAACGGCCAAAGATCACGCCCCATGCCCCGGCGATGCGGGCGCGGCTCGCCGAATTGCTCGACGTGGGAATCGAGCGCATTTCGGTCAAGGCGACAACGACCGAGAAGCTGGGATTCACCGGCCGCGAGGAAGGCATCGCGGCGCAGGCGGCGGTGATGCTGCTGCTACCGGAATAAACTAAAACAACCTTGGGGAAGGCAAAGCGAGCGCTGAACCTTCAGGCGGAGACGGCGGGTGCCGGGGTTTCCAGCAGGATATGGCGCAGGGCGGCGACCAGATCGTTCATCATGGCATCGGTATGTTTCGGCCCGGGGGTGAAGCGCAGCCGCTCCGTGCCGGCCGCGACCGTGGGATAGTTGATGGGCGTCGCATACATGCCGAATTCGCGGATCAGGCGCATGCTGACCCCGGTTGCCTTGGCGGCGTCGCCGATCATCAGGGGGACGATATGGCTCTCGCTCGGCATCACCGGCAATCCCGCCTCGGCGAATTTGGCGCGCAGCGCCGCCGCGCGTTCGAACAGCCTGGCCCGGCGGGCGTGATCGCTCCGCAGGATGCGAATGGAGGCAAGCGCGGCCGCCACCACCGGCGGCGGCAGGGCGGTGGTGAAGATGAATCCCGGCGCGGTCGAGCGGATATAATCCAGCACCTTGAAATCGCCGGCGATATAGCCGCCATGGCAGCCATAGGCTTTCGCCAGCGTGCCCTCGATGATGGTGATCCGATGGGCGACACCGTCGCGCTCGGACACGCCGCCGCCCTGCCTGCCATACATGCCGACCGCATGCACTTCGTCCAGATAGGTAAGCGCCCCGTATTTTTCCGCGAGGTCGCAGATGGCGGCAAGCGGCGCGATATCGGCGTCCATCGAATAGACGCTCTCGAACGCGATCAGCTTCGGCGCGCCGGCGGGCGCCGCGGCCAGCAGCCGCTCGAGATCGGCGAGGTCGTTATGGCGAAAAACATGGATCGTCGCGCTGCGGCCATCCTTGATGCCGACGATCATCGAGTTGTGGTTTTTGGCATCGGAGAACACGTGCCAGTCAGGCAGGGATTTGACGATGGTGCTAAGGCTTGCCTGGTTGGAGACGTAACCGGAGGTGAACAGCAGGGCGGCATCCTTGCCGTGCAAATCGGCAAGCTCCTCCTCCAGCGCGACATGCATCGGCGAAGAACCGGCGATATTGCGCGTCCCGCCCGCGCCCACCCCCATCCGGCGCGCCGCTTCAACCGCGGCTTCGATCACCGCCGGATCGGTGCCCATCGCGAGGTAGTCGTTGGAGGACCAGACGAGGACATCGCGGGTTTGCCCCTCCATCGTCACCTGGTAGTAGGGGAAGCGGTCGGCCAGTTTTTCCAGGGCGACGAAGCGGCGATAGCGGCCTTGCGCCGTGATGGCGCTCAGAGCCTCGTCACATTTTGCTATAAATTTATGCATCGCGCGTCCGGCCGTTATCCTGCCGGCAGGAAAGAACCAATAAGCCGGGGGAGTCAACTTTTCCCGCCGTCCGGCCCATATTTCTTTCAATGGGCATTTCTTTCAATGGGCATTTCTTTCAACGGGCATTTTAACAGAACGCATTTGACAGAATCAGCCGGATGCCTCCCTTGCTATCGCATCCCTGATGCGAAAGCCGCCCATGACCCGTCTGACCGAAGCGCAGGAGCAGGAGATCGTTGAAGCCCGGCAGGCAAGCGCCCTCACCCGGCGCCCGACCTCCGCCGGGCTGGAAGAGATCCTGTTCACCCCTATCGGGATATTGGACAAGGGATTCGTACGGGTGGTCGACTATATGGGCGATGACGCCGCGATCGTTCAGGGCGCGCGGGTCTCGTACGGGCGCGGCACCAAAAAGATATCGTCCGATCGCGGGCTGATCCGCTATCTGCTACGCCACCGCCACACCACGCCGTTCGAGCTGGCGGAGCTAAAACTGCACGTCCGGGCGCCGATTTTCGTCACACGGCAATGGTTCCGGCACCGCACCGCCTCGATCAACGAGTATTCCGCGCGCTATTCGGTGCTGGAGCGGGAGTTCTACGTGCCGGATGCCGGCGCGGTCGCGGCGCAATCGGAAAACAACCGGCAGGGGCGCGGCGCGGTGATGAGCGTGGAACAGGCGCGGGAAGTGGTGCGCATCCTGAAGCAGGACGCCGCGCATTGCTACGACGACTACCTGCTGATGCTGAACGAGACGGCGGACGGAGAGGTGATCGACCAGACGAAGCCGGGCCTCGCGCGCGAGCTTGCCCGGATCAACCTGCCGGTCGGCATCTACACCCAGTTCTACTGGAAGGTGAACCTGTGGAACCTGCTGCGGTTCCTCTCGCTCCGCGCCGACGCCCACGCGCAATACGAAATCCGCGCCTATGCCGAGGCGATTGAAGGCATCGTCGAAACCTGGGTCCCGTACGCGTTCGAGGCCTTCCGGGATTACGTGCTGGGGGCGAGCGAACTTTCGGCCCAGGCGCTGGCGCTCGTGCGGGCGGCCCTGGCCGGGGAAGGAGCGCTCGATCCCGGGCGTTTCGGTCTGTCCGGGCGGGAGCTGCGGGAACTCATCGAGACCATGCCGGAGCTTGCCGCGCGGCTTGCCACCGCCCCGCCCTGATCTGAGCCTTGATCTAAGCTCCGATCTGAACCTTGATCTGAACCTTGATCTGACTGGGCCGCGCAGCGGGCACGCGCTGGCGTGGTTGGTCCCGCGCGCGCCGGCGTGCCACAGTGTTTTCCGGAAAAGACCGGCCATGCGGGAATTCCGCGGACACGGCTAATTTTCATTGGCGCAGGAGTGTTTAAAATAGTAAACCCGCTTCACACTCTTTGAGCAGGAGACCGCGGCCATGAGCGCAACCGCCCGAAACAGCAACGAACCCCTTACTTACCAGTGGATGCCCTTCACCGCCAACCGCGCCTTCCATGACGCGCCGCGTTTGATCGCGCGGGCCGAGGGCGTTTATTATTTTAACCCTCAGGGCGAAAAACTGCTGGATGGCTCGTCCGGTCTGTACTGCATTCCCTTAGGCCACGGCCGGCGCGAGATCCGCGAGGCCGTCAACAAGCAGATGGCAGAGCTCGATTACGCCCCGCCATTCCAATATGGCGTTCCCGCCGCCTTCCGCCTGGCGCATGAACTGAGCCAGATCCTCCCCCCGGGGCTCAACCGCCTGCTGTTCGCGAATTCCGGCTCCGAGGCGGTGGACAGCGCGCTGAAGATCGCGATCCAGTATCATCGCGTGCGCGGCGAGGGGCAGCGGATGCGCTTCATCGGGCGCGAACGCGGGTATCATGGCGTGAATTTCGGCGGCTGGTCGGTAGGCGGCATGGTGAACAACCGCAAGGCTTTCGGGATCGGCCTGCCGGCGGTCTCCCATTTGCGGCACACGGCGATACCGGAAAACCGGTTCGTGATGGGCGAGGGCCCGCATGGCGCCGAACTCGCGGACGACCTGCAACGGTTCGTCGACCTGCATGGCG
>JAJYAF010000393.1 GCA_021779655.1 Pseudomonadota bacterium | reverse complement strand
GGCGAACACCGCTTTCGCCGCTGCCTTGTCCATGGCGAGCGCGGAGGCCCGCACGCCGGAATGGGTGTAGGGAATGCCAAGGTAATCCAGCACGCCCTGCACCGTTCCATCCTCGCCGAAGCGGCCATGCAGCGCGTTGAACACGACATCCGGCGCCGGTGTCAGCGCCGTGATCATCGCCTTGAGATCCTGGCCGACCTCGACCGGAAGCACCTCGAACCCGGCGGTTTCCAGCGCCTCGATCACCTGCGCGCCGGTACGCAGCGAGACCTCGCGCTCGGCGGAGATGCCGCCGTAGAGCACCGCCACGCGTTTCATGGCGCGACCCCCAGCCGATGGCCCGGCACGCCGATGCGGCGGATCTCCCAGTCCAGCACGATCCCGGACATCGCATGCACGCGGCGGCGGACTTCCTCGCCCAGCCCTTCCAGATCGGCGGCGCTGGCGCCGCCGTTATTGAGCAGGAAATTGCAGTGCAGCTCGGATACCTGCGCGCCGCCGCGGCTCAAGCCCCGGCAGCCCGCCGCGTCGATCAGCTCCCAGGCTTTCATGCCCTCCGGGTTTCCGAAAGTGGAGCCGCCGGTGCGGGCACGCACGGGCTGGGTCGCCTCGCGGCTGGCCTTGATCGCCGCCATGCGCTCGGCGATCGCCCGGCCATCGCCCGGTACCGCGCGCAGTCTGGCCCGCACGACGACACATTCCGCCGGCAAGCCCGACCGGCGATAGCCAAGCGAGAGTTCATGCGCGGGCAGGCGCAGCAGATCACCGGAGCGGGTGACGATTTCCGCCCAGTCCAGCACTTGCGCGATATCGCCTCCATAGGCGCCCGCGTTCATCGCCACCGCGCCGCCGATGCTGCCCGGAATGCCCGAGAGAAATTCCAGTCCGGCAAGCCCGGCCGCGGCCGCATGTTCGGCAACCGTCGCGTCGAGCGCCGCCGCGCCGGCTGTCACGGCTTCGTCTTCCACCAGAATTTCGTTGAAGCCGCGCGCCAGCTTGAGAACCACTCCGGGGATGCCGCCGTCACGGATGATGAGGTTGGACGTGGCGCCGATGGTCACGACCGGCATCTCCAGCGGCAACTCCCGCAGCAGCTTGCGCAAATCCTCCTCATCCGACGGCCGGACGAGAAATTCCGCCGGCCCGCCGACACGAAACCAGCTTTGCGGCGCCAGCATCGCCCCCGCCTGCACGCGGCCGCGAATGGGCGGCAGGTCCGCCGCCATGCCGTGCGCGGCCATCATCGCACGCCCCCGGCGCGCTTCACCTGGCTCTGCAAGGCCTGCAGCGCGGCGGGCAGCGCGTTCGCCCAATGGGTGATGCTGCCCGCGCCGAGGCAGACCACGTAATCACCTTGCCGGGCGATCGCGTGCACCATCTCGGGCAGGTGGCCAGGGTCGCTCAGCGGCACCACCGAGCGGTGGCCGCGCGCGCGCAGCCCCTCCACCAGGGCGTCGCGGTCAACCCCTTCCATCGGCGCCTCGCCGGCCGCGTAAACATCCGCCACGATCACCGTGCCGGCATCGTTCATGCAGGTGCAGAATTCCTCGAACAGCGAGGCGACGCGGCTGTAGCGGTGCGGCTGCACCACCGCCACGACATCGCGCGCGCCGGCCTGCCGCGCGGCCTTCAGCACCGCCGCGATTTCCACCGGGTGATGTCCGTAATCGTCGATGACGGTAATGCCGCCGGCACTGCCGGTCACGGTGAAGCGCCGCTTGACCCCGGCGAAATTCCCCAGCGCGGCGCGGATGAGCGGCTCCTCGATGTCCATTTCGGTTGCCACCGCGATCGCCGCCAGCGCATTCTGGACGTTATGGCTGCCCAGCATCGGCAGCGCGAGCGGCCCCATGCGGCGCGCCCGGCCGGAAAGCCGGTCGGCGAACCGTACCTCGAAAGTGGCGCCCTTGTTGCCGTACATGATCCGCTCCGCCCGGATATCGGCCTGCGGCGAAAAGCCGTAGGTGACGATCCGGTGGTCGGACAGCGCGGGGATCATCTGCTGGACCGCCGGATGGTCGATGCACAGCACCGCGAAGCCGTAGAACGGGATATTGCCCACGAATTGCCGGTAGCCCGCCTCCATCGCCTCCCGGGTGCCCCAATGGTCGAGATGTTCCGGGTCCATGTTGGTGACGATGGTGATTACCGGCGGCAGCCGCAGGAAGCTCCCGTCGCTCTCATCTGCTTCCACGACCATCCACTCGCCGGCGCCAAGCCGGGTGTTGCTGCCATAGGCATTGATGATGCCGCCGTTGATGACGGTGGGATCGTATCCCGCCCCCTCCAGCAGCGCCGCCACCAGGCTCGTGGTGGTGGTTTTGCCATGGGTGCCGCCCACGGCGATCGACCATTTCAGCCGCATCAGCTCGGCCAGCATTTCCGCCCGCCGCACCACGGGAATGAGCTTCGCACGGGCCGCCACGACCTCCGGATTGTCGCGCGGGACGGCGGTGGAGATCACCACCACCTGCGCCTGGCCGACATTCGCCGCGTCATGGCCGATGGCGACCGGAATGCCAATGGCCCGCAGCCGCTGCACATTGGCGCTTTCCGCGAGGTCGCTGCCCTGCACGGAATAGCCCAGGGTATGCAGCACCTCGGCGATGCCGGACATGCCGATACCGCCGATGCCGACGAAATGAATGGTTCCGATGGATAGCGGCAGGGCCCTCATGACGTCGTCTCCCGGCAATGCGGCGCGGCCGCGATCGCCCGCTGGGTCAGGTCGGCAAGCCGCTCCGCGGCATCGCCGATGCCGGCATTCGCGGCCGCCGCGGCCATGGCGGCGAGCCGCTGCGGATCGTTCAGCAGGGTTTGCAGAATCCCGGCCAGTTTCGCCTCGCCCTCATCCTGTTCCAGGCGCACCGCCCCGCCCGCCGCGGCGAGCGCGTCCGCGTTCGCCCGCTGATCGGCGTTGATGGTAAGCGGAATCAGCACCGCAGGACGGCCGATCACCGCAAGCTCCGCCACGGTCGAGCCGCCGGCGCGCGCCACCACCAGATGCGAGGCCGCGAGCAGTTCCGCGACATTGTCAAAAAACGGCCGCAGATCGGCGGCGATACCGCCAGCCTCCAGCGCGGCGCGGGCATTCTCCAGCACCGCCGCCGGGCATTGCATCGTCAGGCCGATTCTGCCGCGCAAGGCCGGCGGCAAAAGCTTGAGAGCGCCGGGAATCAGCGTCGCGAAGCTCGCGGCACCCAGCGAGCCACCCAGCACCAGCAGGTTGATCCCAGCCGCGGGCGGCGCATACGCTGCCTTGGCTTGAGCCAGAATCGCCGGGCGAACCGGGTTGCCCGTAAGTGTGCCGCTGCACCCCGCGGGCAGGCCGGCGGTGTGCGGAAAGAGATCGG
>JAJYAF010000392.1 GCA_021779655.1 Pseudomonadota bacterium | reverse complement strand
CGATCTTCTCCGATGGCCGCTACACCCTGCAACTGGAAAAGCAGACCGACCCGGATCTCTGGGAGCGGCATCATATTCTTGAAAACCCGCCGGAAACCTGGCTCAAGCTCGCCGCCAAGGGCAAGAGGATCGGATACGATCCATGGCTGGTTTCCGCCGACTTCCTGGAACGGTTCAAAGATGTGGAGATGATACCGCTTGAGCATAACCCGGTGGACGAGATCTGGCCAAACAGGCCGCCGCCGCCAATGGCCCCTGCCCTGCCCTACGATACCGCCTTTTCCGGCGAAACCGCGGCCTCGAAGCGCGAGCGCATCGCGCGCGATCTGCGCGAGGCGGGAGAGAACGCGGCAATCCTGACCGATCCGGCCTCATTGGCCTGGCTGTTCAACCTGCGCGGCAGCGATCTGGAATTCACCCCCGTCGCGCTCGGTTTCGCGATCCTGCATGACGACGCCCGCGCCGAACTCTTCATGGCCCCGGAAAAGCTTCCCCCGCCAACGCGCGCGCATCTCGGTCCGGAGGTTAAAACGGCGCCGCGCGGAACGCTCCTCGCGGCCTTACGAACCTTGTCGGGCAAAAGCGTTCGATACGACCCCGCTGCCATGCCGGTCTGGTTCAAAACCCGGTTACAGGAGGAAGGCGCGACAATCGCGGCGGCCATGGACCCGGTGGCGCTTGCCCGTGCCTGCAAAAACCCGACGGAACAAGCCGGCGCCCACGCGGCCCATTTGCGCGACGCCGTGGCCATGGTGCGGTTTCTGGCGTGGCTCACGGATGCGGCGCCGACGGGCCAGGAGACGGAAATCTCCGCCGATGACCAACTCCGCGCCTTCCGGGCGCGGGGACAAAATTTCAAGGGTGAGAGTTTCCCCGCCATCATCGGTGCGGGCGAGGACGGGGCGATCATTCATTACCGGGCAAGTCCGGAAAGCAACAGGCCGATCCGGCCCAATGAAGTTCTGCTGATCGACAGCGGCGGACAGTATCTGGACGGCACCACCGACATCACCCGCACGCTATGGACCGGCCCCGGCCCCGCGCCGGCAACGGTTAAAGCCCATGTCACCCGTGTCCTCGCAGGGCATATCGCGCTGGCTGGCGTGGTTTTTCCGGAAGGAGTCGCGGGCGCGCATCTGGACGTGCTGGCACGCCATGCCTTGTGGCAAAGCGGGCTCGATTACGATCATGGCACCGGGCATGGCGTCGGCGCCTATCTTTCGGTGCATGAAGGACCTACGGGTATTTCGCGGCAGGCGCGGCCCATCCCGTTGAAGCCTGGCATGATTCTCTCCAACGAGCCCGGCTTTTACCTGCCCGGTGCCTATGGCATTCGGCTGGAAAACCTGTTGCTGGTGCAGCCTGCCCTGTTCGAAGAACAGAAGCGCAAATTCCTCAAATTTGAAACGCTCACTCTGGTGCCGTTCGACCGCGCGCTAATCGATCCTGCATTGCTCCCGGCGGACGCATTGGCGTGGCTGAACGCCTATCACCAGCAGGTATGGCGGCAACTTGAACCGCTGCTGGGCGAAAACGCGGACACAAAAACCCAAGCCTGGCTCCGAGCGGCGACAGCGCCGATCCGCCCCGATTGACGTTGACCCTTCCGCCGTAAACGGGCAGGCTCAAGGGCGAATCGGGTTCATGGCCCGTCATCGCCATCTTAAAAGCCGGGGGCCCAAGTCATGCGCCTGTTCGTGGCTCTCGATCTTCCCTGGGAGATCAAGGAAACCCTCTCGCATCTCTCCTTCGATCTGAAGGGCGCACGCTGGGTTCCCACTGACAATTTCCATCTGACGCTGCGCTTCATCGGCGAGGCCACGCGCCTGAAAGCGGAGGAGATCGACCTCGCGCTCGCCTCGCTCAGGGGGCGCAGCTTCATGTTCTCGCTCTCGGGGCTCGGCTGGTTCGAAAAAGGGGGCCGCGCGAGCGCGCTTTGGGTCGGGGTCGAACGCAACGACCAACTCGTCCACCTCCAAACCAAGGTGGAAACGGCCCTGCACCGCGTGGGCCTGCCGCCTGACAAGCGCCGCTTCACGCCGCACGTGACCCTGGCCCGCATGGATGCGCCCGTGACACCCCAGCTCACGGGCTTCGTGCAGGCCAATAACCTGTTCCGCACACAGCCGATCCGTGCAGGGAACGTTACCTTGTTCAGCTCTTTCCTGGGAAAAGACCAGCCGACTTACACGCCGGAGGCCGAGTACGCACTGGCCTGACCCTTGCTCCGCCCGAGCCGTTTCGCTTCGCGCCGGCGGCGGAGGAGAATGAACTCGGTGTAGCCGTTGGGCTGCGTCCGTCCCTCGAAAACGAGATCGCAAGCCCCCCGGAAGGCGGGTCCGTCATATCCAGGCGCCATCGGGCTGTAGTTCGGGTCATCCGCGTTCTGCCGGTCCACCACAAGCGCCATGCGCTTCAATGTCTCCATCACCTGCGCTTCGCCAACAATGCCGTGACGCAGCCAGTTGGCGATATGCTGGGAGGAGATGCGCAAGGTCGCCCTGTCCTCCATCAGGCCCACATTATGGATATCCGGTACTTTGGAGCATCCTATCCCCTGGTCTATCCAACGGACCACGTACCCCAGAATGCCTTGGGCGTTGTTGTCCAGTTCCTGCTGCACTTCCGCCGGGTTCCAGTTCGGACGGTCCGCGAGCGGCGGTGTAAGCAGCGCCTCCAGCGAGGCCGGTTTACGTGATTTAAGCTCGGCCTGCCGCGCCGGAACATCCACTTCGTGGTAATGCAGCGCGTGCAGCGTGGCGGCGGTTGGCGAGGGCACCCAGGCGGTGCTCGCTCCGGCCAAGGGGTGGGCGATTTTCTGCTTCAGCATCTCCGCCATCTGGTCGGGCGCCGCCCACATGCCCTTGCCGATCTGGGCCTTGCCTTGCAAGCCGCATTCCAAGCCGAAATCGACGTTACGGTCCTCATAGGCCTTGATCCAGGCGGAATTTTTGATCTCCGCCTTTCGGATCATCGGCCCGGCCTCCATCGAGGTGTGGATCTCGTCTCCGGTGCGGTCCAGAAAGCCGGTATTGATGAACACCACACGGTGTTTCGCGGCGGCGATGCAGGCTTTCAAATTGGCGCTGGTACGCCGTTCCTCATCCATAATGCCCATTTTCAGGACATTCGGCGGCAGGTCCAGCAGCTTTTCGACCGCGCCGAAAAGCGCTTCCGCAAAGGCCACTTCCTCCGGTCCATGCAGTTTCGGCTTAACGATATAAATCGACCCCTCGCGCGAGTTCCTAAACCGGCCGCCGCCACGGAGATCATGCAGTGCGATCAGGGAAGTGACCGCCGCATCCAGGATCGTTTCCGGAATTTCACGGCCATTGGCGTCCAGAACGGCGTCAG
>JAJYAF010000391.1 GCA_021779655.1 Pseudomonadota bacterium | reverse complement strand
CGGTTTATGGCATGAATTGCGGCTCCGTGGGCTTCCTGATGAACGAGTTTTCGGAGGCACGTCTTCATGAGCGCATCGCCGCCGCGCTGCCCAGCACGCTGCACGCCCTGCGGATGCACGCGGTGACAGCCTCCGGCGTGGTCGAGGAGGCGCTGGCCCTGAACGACGTGTTCCTGTTCCGGCAGTTGCGCCAGGCGGCGAAGATCCGCATCTCGGTGGATCACCGGGTCCGGATGGCGGAGTTGGTCTGCGACGGGATCCTGATCGCCACGCCGGCCGGCTCCACCGCGTATAATCTTTCCGCCCATGGCCCGATCGTGCCGCTCGGCGCCAATCTGCTGCCGCTGACCCCGATTTCCGCCTTCCGCCCCAGGCGCTGGCGCGGCGCGCTGCTGCCGGCCACCGCCGATGTCCTGTTCGAAATACTCGAGCCGGACAAGCGCCCGGTTGCCGCCGTGGCGGATTTCACCGAGGTGCGGGACGTCGTGTCGGTCGCCGTATCGGAGGATAAGTCCCTGAGCGCGACCGTCCTGTTCGACCCGGAGCGGGCCTTGAACGAGCGCATCATCACCGAACAATTCACGGTCTGACAAAGCGCGCGCCGGCTTGTTGTCATCCGCCGGGCGCTGCCCTAACCAGGCTCGGCGGCGTTTGGCTTGCGCCGCGCCCAAGCCTGTCATTGAGCGGAAAGGCGCCATGGCGACATTCTATTACACGGTCACCTGGGACCAGTTGCACCGGGATGCGAAAGCACTGGCCTGGCGGCTGCACGAGAAGGGCCCCTGGACCGGAATCGTGGCGATTACCCGGGGCGGGCTGATCCCGGCGGCCATCGTCGCGCGGGAACTGGAATGCCGGCTGATCGAAAGCGTGTGCGTCGTCAGCTATGACGACGAGCGCAGGGGCGAGCCGTCGATCATCAAGCATCCCGTGGCGGCGGGCCAGGGAAGCGGCTGGCTGATCATGGACGATCTGGTGGATTCGGGCGCCACCGCCCGGATCGTGCGCAACCTGCTGCCCCAGGCGCATTTCGCCACGGTTTATGCCAAGCCCGCCGGCCGGGACCAGGTGGACAGCTTCGTCACCGAGGTCTCGCAGGATACCTGGATACTCTTCCCCTGGGATACCGAGCCGCAATTCGTCGCCCCTCTGGCCCGCAAGCCGTAACGGATACGCCAACGCGGCGAATCCCGGGTGACCCCTCGCGGTTTCGCGTGAGACGGCGGTCCGGGTAGCGCGGCGCGCGAAACTGGGCTAGAGAAGCCCATCGCGCCGGCTTGGCGCGATCATGTCCGGGAAATGGTTTCCGGACATGGTTGCTTGAAAAGCGGCAAACGGGCGCCTGAATGCGCTTTGATGCTCGCGCGGCCGCCGGCAGATCAAACCGCGGCGTTTCCGGCCACATGGTCCGCGGCTGTGATGCGCGTTGCGCGCCACAGCCAGACCCATGCAGCCCGAGGCGCCGCTGTCCGGCTTTCCCCCCGCGCTGGTTCAAAGCCTTCTCCGTCCGGACCGCCATGGATTCGGAGAAGTTTTTTTATGTTCGATCGTTACTTTCGCAAAGAGATGGATTGGGGTGGCGCCAGGCTGGTGCTGGAGACCGGCAAGGTCGCCCGTCAGGCGGATGGCGCCATTGTCGCCTCCCTGGGCGATACCGTGGTGCTGGCCACCGTGGTGGGGATGAAGGCCGCCAAGCCCGGCCAGGATTTCTTCCCGCTCACCGTGAACTACCAGGAGAAATTCTTCGCCGCCGGCCGGATTCCCGGCGGCTTTTTCAAGCGCGAGGGCCGGCCGACGGAGAAGGAGACGCTGGTTTCCCGGCTGATCGACCGCCCGATCCGCCCGCTTTTCCCGGCCGGGTTCAAGAACGAGGTGCAGGTCATCGTGACCGTGCTGAGCCATGATCTGGAGAACGACCCGGATATCGTGGCCATGATCGCGGCTTCCGCGGCGCTCACCATCTCCGGCATTCCCTTCCTTGGACCCATCGGGGCGGCGCGCGTCGGCTATATCGACGGCCAGTACGTGCTCAACCCGACGGCAAGCCAGGGCGAGGAGAGCCGGCTCGACCTGGTGGTGGCCGGCACCGCCGAAGGCGTGCTGATGGTGGAGAGCGAGGCTTCGGAACTCTCCGAAGCGGCGATGCTGGACGCGGTCACCTTCGGCCACGCGGCCTTCCAGCCGGTGATCCAGGCGATCATCGAGCTGGCCGAGCACTGCGCGAAGGAGCCCTGGGCGCTGCCGGAGCCTTCGGCGGAGGCGAAAACGCTCGGCGGGCGGCTCGACGCGCTGGCGCGGGACGGACTGCGCGACGCCTATACCGAGACCGTGAAGCAGGCGCGGCAGGAAAAGATCGCCGCCGCCAAGGCCGCCGCCCTGGCGGCGCTCGCCCAGGAGGGCCTGGACACCGAGAAGGCGAAGGGGCTGTTCAAGGAGCTGGAAGCCGATATCGTCCGCAACAACATCCTGGACACCGGGCACAGGATCGACGGGCGCGATACCCGCACGGTGCGGCCGATCGCGGCGGAGGTAGGCGTTCTGCCGCGCACCCATGGCTCCGCGCTGTTCACCCGGGGCGAAACGCAGGCGCTGGCCGTGGCGACGCTCGGCACCGCGCAGGACGAGCAGGTGGTGGATGCCATCGAGGGCGAGTTCCGCCAGCGTTTCATGCTGCACTACAATTTCCCGCCTTATTCGGTGGGCGAGACGGGGCGCATGGGCTCGCCCGGCCGGCGCGAGATCGGCCACGGCAAGCTCGCCTGGCGGGCCATAAACCCGATTCTGCCCTCCCGGGAGCAGTTCCCCTATACGCTGCGCGTCGTCTCCGAGATCACCGAGAGCAACGGCTCCTCCTCGATGGCGACCGTGTGCGGCGCCTCGCTCGCGCTGATGGATGCCGGCGTGCCGCTGAAGCGGCCGGTGGCCGGCATCGCCATGGGGCTGATCAAGGAGGAGCGGGGCTTCGCCGTGCTCTCCGACATCCTGGGCGATGAGGACCATCTGGGCGACATGGATTTCAAGGTGGCGGGAACCGAGGAAGGCGTCACCTCCCTGCAGATGGATATCAAGATCACCTCCATCACGCCGGAAATCATGAAAATCGCCCTGGAGCAGGCCAGGCAGGGGCGCCTGCACATTCTCGAGGAGATGGCCAAGGCGCTCGCCACCAGCCGCGCCGATATCGCGGGCAACGCGCCGAAGATCACCGTGATCCAGGTGCCCAAGGAAAAGATCCGCGACATCATCGGCACCGGCGGCAAGGTGATCCGCGAGATCGTGGAGCAGACCGGCGCCAAGATCGACATCGACGATAACGGCACGGTGAAGATCGCCGCGAACGACGACCGCAAGGCG
>JAJYAF010000390.1 GCA_021779655.1 Pseudomonadota bacterium | reverse complement strand
GCGCGAGTACCTCCAGCGCGCGAAGATCAACGTCTTCGATCCTGTACTGCCCGAGCTGCCCTCGATCCGGCAGGGGCACAATGCCGGCAAGGCCGCCTCGGAAATTAGCTTCCCCGCCGTCCAGGAACGCGCGACGGCCCTGGCCGCCGCCATTGCCGCGCACATGCAGGCCGCGAAGGAGGCGGTATAGGATGGTCAACCCGTTGAAGATCGCGCCGCCGCCGCCGCGCCGTTCGATGCCCGAGGTCGCCGCTGCGCCGCCGCCGGCGAGCGTCGCCACCCCGAAATTCGACCAGGTGAAGGAGAATGGGCGCGTCCAGTTCAACAAGCGGGTGACGCGCCGGGTCGCGGACGGCTTCGACATGCTCGCGATCCGCACCCGCCGCAGAGTGCCGGAACTGCTGGCCGAAGCCCTTGAAATCCTGGAAGAACGCTACGGGAAAACCTAGATAGCTATAATCCTAGGATTATAGCTATCTATCATTGTTCCTCGTTCGACGCCCGCCGCAGGCGTCTTGGCGTCGATCTGTCGGGACGTTCCTCGTCCCGACGCATTCAGGACGGCTTGGCGCGGAGGGCGGGTCAAAAGCGCCGCGCCCCTTCGCGGGCGAGCATGGCGAGCACCCACCTTTTGACGCGCCCTAGCACCGTGGCCCCCGCGCCCGCTAATCCGAACGCGGAACCCGGTTTAGCTTCCGCTGCAAGTGGGCCTTGAGAATCTTGTCGCGGACGTGGGCGAAGAAGCGCGGCGGCAGCATGCCGTAGTCGAAGCGGCTTGGCCGTGTGCGGGGCAGGGGCACCAGGTCGGGGCCGGGCCACAGGAAGTCGTTAGTCTCGGTCACGACGATCCAGGACGGCATCTCGTCAAGCCCGAGATGGGCTTTCAGGGCAGGGGGTATCTCGACGGCATCCGCCGGGTCGGCCGGCGGCGAATGCGTCACTGGCACGACGGTCACGACCTCATGGCCTTCCATCACCTGCCGCGCGGCGACGATAGCGCACGGTCTGGTCTTGCGGCCTTCCTCTGCCCCCTGTCCGTGTTCCCTCGCCCATAGATACGAGTAAGAAATCACAAGCCCTGGTACCGGCGACGGCAGACTCACGGCGTCCAGTCTTTGATCAGTTCATCGAGCCTGGCGTGAGTGGCCGGCACCGCCGCGCCGGCGATCGCCCGCAGGGTATCGTCGTCGAGGTCTTCGACCAGTCGGGCGACGCGGCCCTTCATCACCACCTCGAATAGGGCCGCCGACATCAGTACGGTGTGGGGGCGGTCGTGCTTGGTGATAACGACAGGTGCTTGAAGCGCCGCGTCCTGGTAGCGCCCGACATTCTGCTGGAACTCGGTGGAAGTGACTTTCATAACTGGCCTCCTTTTATCCATTATATCCATTCTAGATAGAACTTGCAAGCCTTCCTAGATTCCTAGGTTGCTATAAGACTAGGAATGATAGCCATGATCTCGGCTCTTGCGACTGATCCGGGTGTTGCGAGAATGATCGCCGCCAGCACTCCGGGCGCGCGAGCACGGCGAGCACCCCCTTTTGACGCGCTCGAGCACCGTGACACATCCGGGCTGCAAACCGCCCCGAACTGTGCTATATTCGAAGCATAGGAAGGTGCCTTATGACCGAGACTGAAACGAAGTCGATCTTCGACATTCCGCCGGATGAAACTTTGGAAGCGCGTCTCGATGCCGAGGCATGGGCGGATTACAAGGCCGGCCGCGTTGTTTCCCATAAGCGGGTGCGCGAGTGGCTCGCGAAGCTGGCGGAGGGCGAAAGAGTCCCGCCTCCGCGCGCTAGACCGCAAGCTGCTCATGGCTGAACCTGAGTCCGAATCGATTTTTGAACCCGGCGCGGCCGAGGGCGCGCGCCTCGATGTCGAAGCAATGGCCGCGTATCGCGCGGGCCGCTATGTGCCGCATGCCAGGATCGCCGCGTGGCTGGCGTCCTGGGGGACGGATAACGAGTTGCCCTGTCCGCAGCCGCAGCCACGTTGACATTGACTTGTCCGGTAAAAAGACGTACAACTTGGGCCGAATATGAGGCCACATGATGCCGTCCGAATCCACCCGTACCGCCCGCATTGAGGCGCGGATCGCCCCCGACGCGCTTGCCGTCGTGAAGCGGGCCGCCGAACTGCAGGGGCGCAGCGTGAGCGATTTCGTGGTTGCTGCCGCGCAGGACGCGGCGCAGCGCGCGATCGAGGAAACGCAGATCATCCGCCTGTCGATCGAGGATCAGCGCGCCTTCGCCGAGGCCATTCTCAACCCGCCGCCGCCGAACGCCGCCTTGCTGCGCGCGGCCGTGGCGTATCGCTCCTTGATCAAGAAGGCCGATGCGTGACGTTGACCTTCACGGTCGAACCTCTCGCCGCGTCGCATGATCGCAAGGCGTTTTCCTGCGGGGTTCCGCCGCTTGACCGCTATCTCCACGAGCTGGCGACGCAGGACATGCGGCGGCGGGTCAGCAACTGCTTTGTCGCCCTCGATGCCGCCGGCACGATAGCGGCATACTACACCTTTGCGGCGACCAGTTTTCCGCTCGCTGATCTGCCGCCGGAGCTGACGAAGCGCCTGCCACGCTATGCCGCGCTTCCGGCCGGCCTGATCGGTCGCCTTGCCGTCGATCAGCGGTTCCGCCGCCAGCGCCTCGGCGGCGCGCTTATCATGGATGCGACGCGGCGCGCGGCCAATGCTGATCCGTCGATCTTCGCCCTCGTCGTCGATGCCAAGGATGAGGCGGCAGCCGCCTTCTACCGGCATGTCGGTTTCCAGCCCTTCGCAAGTCGGCCCATGTCGCTGTTCCTGCCGATCGCCACGGCACTCGCGGCCTTCGGCGGGACCGCCTGATCGCACCGGCGACCCGGCGATCCCCGCCCGCCGGTTGGCCTCCAACTTGTAATTTCCTTGTTTAAATATCCCAGGGGTTCGGGGGCAGCGCCCCCGAGGCAAAGCGACCCTATGCGCGCCTCTTGGCGCGCTTCGCATCTCTTCTCTGTTGGGTCTGGTCAGGTCATGCCGTCAGGGGAAATAAAGTTGGGGGAGTGTTTCTCCGCACGGGGTGCAGTCCGGTAAATCACTGCGGATTTCCCGATTGCATCGCCCGACCGAGCCGCGCTAGCGCCGCCGCGAGCGCGTCGCGCGGATCGCTGTCGAGGATCCCGACCACGCCCCGCAACGTGCCGCCGGCGCGCCGCTCGGCCGCCGCCTGGGCCAGCAGGGAGGGTAGGGGAGGGTGATCTCCCCAGGTGCCGGGCGCCGGCGCAGGCGGCTCCGGCGGAGGCTGGTAGCCCCGCCACTGCGTCGCCGGCCGCACCGCGTAGGCGTTCGTCTCCTGCTCCAGCACGAACCGG
>JAJYAF010000389.1 GCA_021779655.1 Pseudomonadota bacterium | reverse complement strand
GTAATTCAGATCGAAACTATAGGCATCCTTCATCAGGAATTCGCGGCCGCGCAGCACGCCGAAGCGCGGCCGCACCTCATCGCGGAATTTCCACTGGATATGGTAGAGGATCTGCGGCAGCTCGCGATAGCTTCTGGCGGCGTCCCGCATGATCGCGGTGATCATTTCTTCATTGGTGGGGCCGAACAGCAATTCGCGCTCATGCCGGTCGGTAATGCGCAGCATCTCCTTGCCGTAGGCCTCGTAGCGCCCGCTTTCGCGCCATAGATCCGCGCTCTGGATCGTCGGCATGAGCATTTCCTGCGCGCCGCAGGCATCCTGCTCCTGCCGCACGATTTCGGCGATCTTCCGCAATACCCGGAATCCCGCCGGCAGCCAGGCATAGATACCCGAGGCCATCTGCCGCACCAGCCCGGCGCGCAGCATCAGCCGGTGCGAGACGATCTGCGCCTCCGCCGGCGTTTCCTTCAGGGTCGGGATCAGGCTGTGGGAAAGGCGCATCTTATACCTTCACGAGAACGCAAAGCTGCTTATACCAGCCCGCCAAATTTTCGCGGATTGGTATGCGCGCCGGGTTGGCGGGGCGGCCGCGCGCGGAATCAAAAACCTTATACCAGCCCGCCACCTGTCTGATAGAGTCAATCAATTGGCGGGCTGTTATTACAGGCGGATTTTCCGCGCGGCTAGGGCAATATCCGGCGGGGCGAGAGAATTGCTGGCGCATCCCACCGGCCGAACGACCGGCCAGGATCATAGCTTGAGCCGGTTCCGCTCGAATGCGACCGGCGCCTTCCCGCCGGCGAACCGCCGGTCGATCCAGGCGCGCGCCGGCTTTTCCACCAGATGATGCAGCGACAGCGCGAGGAGAAAGGTCAGCGCCGTCATGGAAACGGCATAGGCCAGCTTGTGCGCCGCCGGGTCCCAGGCGCGATGGCGGCCAAGCTGCGCGAGAAACAGCTCCACCGTGCCGAAGCTCATGTAAAAGGCATAGGAAAGCTGGCCAAGGAAGCGCAGCGGCGAGGCCAGCGGCAGCAGCCCCGGCCTGGCGCCGGCGGCCCGCGCGGCAAGCCCGGCCAACACCGCCCAAAGCCCCACCACGGCGCAAACATCCGGCCCCAGGAGCAGCGCGGACAGAATGACCAAAACGCCAAGGCCCGTCACCGCTTCCGGCAGCATGGGCCGCGCCAGGACGGACAGCAAGCGGGCGGTGGCGATGCCGGCGATGAATTCCGGAAAGAACCGCAGCAGCGACCATGCGAACGTAAGGTTCAGCCCATGGCAGCGAAGATCGGCGATGCCAAGCACGGGCAGGCAGAGCGCCAGCAGCCCCGCCGCCAGACCGCCAGGCAGCCGCGCGATGCCGAACCAAAGCACGGGAAACAGCAGATAGCCCGCCCACTCGGTGCTGATGGACCAGGAAGGATAATTCCAGGCGAGTTCGCTCGCGAATCCCCAACCGTGAATCAGCAGCAGGTTTTCGACGAGCGACGGCAGCGTGAACCGCCCGGGATCACGCGGGGTCAGCCCAAGCGCGTACCCCGTTCCGATCACCGCGCAGAGCAGCAATATCACCGCGAGATGCACGGGATAGATGCGGGCCAGACGCCGAACCCAGAAGCGCGCCGCCCCCCGGGGCGAAGACGCAAGCTCCGGATGCGCGCAAGCCAGGATCAGCCCCGAAAGGATGAAAAATCCATCCACCCCCAGATAGCCGCGCATGACCGGCGCGGCGCCGGAAAAATGCGCATGCAGGTCCACGTGATAAGCGAACACCCAGGCCGCGAACAACGCCCGGCAGATCGTGAGATCGACGATTTCCCGCCGCGCCCCCAGGATGTTCGGAGAGGACGAAATTTTTAGAGGAGACATGGTCGGAGGAAAGAAGCCCGCCGGCGGATAGGCCGGCGGGCCAAGGTAGGGGAGGAAACACCAGTCACACGGCAGGATGAAAAATCAAACTTCATCCTGTGGGCTAGGTTGCACTGCAACATCGGTGAAGTAAAGCGAAAATAACCCGTCAAACGCATTATTTTTGGCCAATTAAATCGGTTTTGGATATTTTATACCAGTTTTGCCTATAAATTATTCAGTTAATCGCTTATATTCTAAGCAACCAAATCATTTCAGCCGCAGCATATGGACCTCGACAATCGGCCGTTTGCCGAACCGGCTCCCGACGAGTTTGCGAAGCACCGTTCGCCCCGCGTGGTCGAGCGCCGAATCGTCCTTGCGGGTCTCGGCAGGCAGTTCCGCCAGCCTTTCATGAAAGGCCATTTCTACTTCACGTTGCAGAGGATCGCCATCCTCGAACAAGCCCGGCGCGGCGATCCTGGCGCTGCCGACCAGGCGGCCGGCGGCATCGAAGGCCGCGCTGCCGACTACCACGCCATTGAACAGCATGCGCCGCCTGGCACCCATCACCGCCCCTTTAAGGGGCAGCACGTTATTGCCATCCACCGCCAGCCGGCCCGTGGCAACATGGCCGACGATCTCCGGCCGGCCGGGAGCCAGGCGCAACGCATCGCCGTTTTCCAGCAGGATCGGCGCCAGCCCCTCTTGCCCGGCCAGTTCCGCCTGAGCGGAAAGATGCCGCCATTCCCCATGGGTGGGGACCAGATATTTCGGCCGCACGAGCTTGTAGAGGCGGCAGAGATCGGCCCGCGGCGGATGGCCGGAGACATGCGTCAGCTCGTCCTCGTCGGTAATCACCTGCACACCCCGGCGCACCAGCGCATCCTGCACCGCGTCGATCGCGCGTTCATTGCCCGGAATCACCCGGGAGGAAAAAATGACTGTATCCCCTGGCCCGAGCGCGGCATAGCGGTGGGTATCCGCCGCGATACGGGCCAGGGCCGAACGCGGCTCGCCCTGGCTGCCGGTTACCAGCATGAGCAGGTTTTCATCAGGGATCATGCCGACATCCTCTTCCGGCACGAATTCCGGAACGTCTCGCAAATAGCCGGCCTCCTGCGCGGCGGCGACATAATTGCCAAGGCTGCGGCCGATCAGCGCGACATGCCGTCTGGCCGCCGCGGCCGCCGAAATCACACTTGCCACCCTAGCGATATTGCTCGCAAAGCAGGTCACCGCGATACGCCCCGGCAAATCCGTGACCAGGGCGCTCAGGCTTTTCTTCACATCACGCTCGGAACCGGAAGGCTGTTCCACTCCCGCATTGGTGGAATCGGAGATCATGGCGAGGACACCCGCGTCGCCAAGCGTGGCCAAGGCGGCTTCGTCCGTCGTGGCGCCGACTTCCGGATACGGATCGAATTTCCAGTCCCCGGTATGGAGTATCGTACCATAGCGCGTGGTGATCGCCAGGGACTGCGCCTCCGGCGTGGAATGCGCCATTTT
>JAJYAF010000388.1 GCA_021779655.1 Pseudomonadota bacterium | reverse complement strand
CCGAGTACGAGAAGGCGATCGAACAAGACCCGAAGCGGACCGACACCCTGTACTACCTCACCTACCTGTACGCCGTAACCGCTGACACACACCTTCGTGATCCGAAGAAAGCCGTCACCCGTGGTAAGCAGTTGGTGGAGGCCGCCCCGTTCGCGTGGTGGGCACGGCAGGCGCTGGCGGTGGCCCACGCCGAGGCCGGCGACTTCGACGCCGCCGAGGCCGGGATGCGGAAGGTGTTGGAGTGCGAAGACCTGTCGCACGAAGACCGCGAGACGGCCGAGTGGTACCGGCAGGCCGGCTGGCTATAGGCTTTTCTGATAGACCCGGTAGGTCTTGTACGGAATGGCGCCGAGCGACTCATTCACGCGCCGCATCGGCAGGTTGTCTTCCAGAATCCAGGAAAGCTCGATCTGCCGGTAGCCGAGCTTGAGTCCCTCGCGGCGCACCATGTCGATCATCAGGAAGGGCAGCAGGGCGCTGATCATGTCCTGCGCCGCCGAGCGCCGAACCCCCATCAGCGGCACGCGCGCGGTTTTAACGCCCCGTACCTTGAGCCGCCAGAGCAGCTTCGCCCAGCCGAACGGCAGAAGCCTGCCGGCAAGGCCGCGGATCGCCTCGTTGAGATTGGGCAGGCAGATCATGAATCCCACGGCTTCGCCGTCGCGCTCGACCAGGCTCGTCAGGCGCGGGTCGAGCAGCGGCCGCAGGGATTTGGCGAGATAGTCGGTCTCCGCCTCCGTCAGCGGCGTGAACCCCCAGTTTTCCGACCAGGCATCGTTGAAAATCTCGGTGACATTGCGGATCTCCTCCGCGAGCCGCTTCATCTCCAGCCGGCGCAGCCTGATCCCGGGCGGCAATTGGCGCGCGAGCAGGCGCCGCGCCCCGGCGGGCAAATCCACGCGCATATCATATAGATACGCATACACATCCTTGACCTTGCGCAGGCCCAGCGCCTCCAGCCGGGCCGCGATATACGGCTTGTCGTGCGGCATCAGCAGCATCGGCGGGGTTGAAAAACCGTCGATCAGAAGGCCGGTTTCCTCGTTGATGTTGAGACTGAACGGCCCCTGCAAGGTTTTCATGCCCTGGCTCCGCAGCCAGTTCTCGGCGGTGCCGAGAAGGGCCGCGAAGATCTCCGGCTCGTCCTCGGCGGCCAGCAGGCCGAACAGCCCCGGCGCGTCGGGATTCAGCGACTGCGCGAGCCGGTCGATCTGCGCGCTGATGCGGCCGACATCCCTGCCGTTCCGGCAGGCAAGCCACAGCCGCACCTCGGCATGGCCGAAGAAAGGGTTCTTCGCCGTCAGGGCTTCCTCCCGCTCGAGATGCAGCGGCGCGATATAGGCGGGATCATCCCGATGCAGCCGCTCCGTGAGCCGGATGAAACGGCGCAGCAGCGCCTTGCTATCCACCGGAACGATTTCAATGCCGTTCATCGGAGAAGCGCGCTAGACAGCCCCCGGCGGCTTGTCGCGCGGGGGCGCGCCGGTCAGTTCCATGACCCTGGGATAGCGCCGCGCCTGTTCCAGATCGTAGCCGAGATTGAACACCGTCGGGCTTTTCGGCGCATCGCGCGCCGTTGCGTAATAGGAGCCGAAACAACGGTCCGGCATGGCGCTCACGATCCCGTAATTGCCGTTTTCGTTCTGAAAATGATGCAGCAGATGCTCCCGCTTGAGCCTCTGCAGCAGCCGGCTTTTCGGCTTGTAGTTGAGATGCTGGATGCAGTGCACGAATTCATAGACACAGGTGGTCAGCAGCGCCGCGCAGAAGCCCGCGGCGGCGCCGGGCCAGCCCGCCAGCAAGGCGCCGATCGGGCCGGCGATGACCGCCATGGTGGGAATGGTGTTCAGCGGCGAACCGAACAGCACCGCCAGCCGGTGCGGGTCCTGGTGATGATCGAAGTGGATGCGCTTCCACAAGGCGGCGCTCCAGCGCATGCGGTACAGCCAGCGGCCGTGCAGCACGAAACGGTGCAGCCCGTACCAGACGAACGGGTACAGCAGAACCACCCCGAGCACGGGCGGCAAAAGCGAGACAGGGTGGGCGGCCTCCGCCAGCGCGTAGCCGCCGGAGGCGATGGCGAGCGCCAGATAAACATCGATCGGCGGATAGGTGATGAAAGCGGTCCATAGCTCGCCCAGGCTCATCCGACCCAGATCGTAGCTGCGGCCGTACCAGGCACGGCCCCAAAAGAATTTTTTCGCCATCCCTTGCGTCCCAGCCGTGGTTCGAGATCAAAAAATGCCCCGAAAGCCGGGACTCGGCAAATTTTCCGCCCCGATTTTTACCCGACCGGCGCTTGTTTTAGCAAGTGTCCGGATCGGCCGAAACCAGAGCCGCGCGGGTGAAACGGTGCCGGCGCTGGCCGGCTTGTTCCGGCCGCTTGCGGCGAAGCCGGGGATTATTCCTCGGTTTCCTCGGTTTCCTCGGCTTCCGCGCGCGCCTGCACCGGGCCGCTATCCTGGCCCTTGGCCGCCGGGTCGCGGTCGACCAGCTCGATGATCGCCATGTCGGCGGCATCGCCGTGGCGCATCCCGGCCTTCAGCACCCGGGTGTAGCCGCCCGGGCGGGTTTGGTAGCGCTGAGCCAGGGTTTCAAACAGCTTGGCGACGATTTTATCGTCCCGAAGCTGGTTATACACCTGGCGCCGCGCGGACAGGCCGCCGCGCTTGGCGAGCGTGATGAGCTTCTCCGTCACCGGGCGCAGTTCCTTGGCCTTCGGCAAAGTGGTGGTGATCTGCTCATGCTTGATCAGCGCGACCGCCATGTTGCGGAACATGGCGGCGCGATGGGAGGAGGTGACACCGAGCTTCCGCCCGGAAAGACCATGACGCATGGTTTGAAATTCCCGTGTAAAACTGCCTCAGAAGGGCTGGTCCGAGCGCTTGGCCAGTTCCTCGATATTCTCGGGCGGCCAGTCCGGCACGCTCATGCCGAGCGACAGCCCCATCGTGGTCAGCACTTCCTTGATCTCGTTCAGCGATTTGCGGCCGAAATTCGGCGTGCGCAGCATTTCCTGCTCGCTCTTCTGCACCAGATCGCCGATATAGACGATATTGTCGTTCTTCAGGCAGTTGGCGCTGCGGACGGAAAGCTCCAGCTCGTCCACCTTGCGCAGCAGGTTCGGATTGAAGGGCAGCTCGATTCGCGGCTCTTCCGCGCGCAGGCGCTGCGGCTCCTCGAAATTGACGAACATGCCAAGCTGGTCCTGCAGGATGCGGGCGGCGAGCGCCACGGAATCCTCCGGCGAGACGGTGCCGTTGGTCTCCACCTCAAGGATCAGCTTGTCATAGTCGGTCACCTGGCCCACCCGGGTCTGCTCCACGCGGTAGGAAACCTTACGGACCGGCGAATAGATC
>JAJYAF010000387.1 GCA_021779655.1 Pseudomonadota bacterium | reverse complement strand
GGGCGGCGACATCAAGGCGGGCAGCGACGGCGGCCCTTTCATTACCGATCCGTCGCAACCGGGCAATTTTGCCGGCCAGCTTATCGAGGCATTGAACACCTGCCGCAAACCGACGCTTGCGCGGGTCAACGGCGCGGCCGTGGGCGGCGGGGCTGGAATCGTCTGCGCGTGCGACGTGGCGGTTATGGCCGATCATGCACGCATCGGCACGCCGGAGGCCGGTATCGGCTTGTTCCCGCTGATGATCATGCCGCCGATGATGCGCATGGTGCCCCGGCGCAGGCTGCTGGAAATGTTCCTCACCGGAGTACCGCTCACGGCCGAGGAGGCGCTGCGCTACGATGTGGTGAATTACGTTACCGATGCGGCCGGGCTGGATGCGAAAGTGGCCGAGCTGGTCGCGCGGATCTCCGCCCAGTCGCCCACGGCGATCCGCATGGGCAAATACGCTTACCAGGCGATGGACGCCATGAGCTTTTCCCAGCAGATGCGTCTGGGCGAGACGCTGTTGCCGAGGCTCGCGCAAACCGAGGATGCCCGTGAAGGGTTCGCGGCCTTCGTGGAAAAACGCAAGCCGAACTGGACCGGCCGCTGAAATTTCGGAGGGATGGACATGCCGGATCGGGTCATAAGAATCGGTTGCGCGTCCGGGTTCTGGGGCGACACGCCGGAGTCGGTCGGCCAGTTGCTGACCAAGGGGAAGATTGATTACCTCGTTTTCGATTATCTGGCGGAGGTGACGATGTCGCTCATGGCGCGTGCGCGCGCCAAGGAGCCGGAGGCCGGGTTTGCCCCGGATTTCGTTACGGCGCTCGCCCCCTGGCTGGGGGAGATCAAGCGCCAGGGCATCAAGGTGGTGGCCAATGCCGGCGGCGTGAACGCGCGTGGCTGCCGCGATGCGCTGGCCAAGGCCGCCGCCGCCGCGGGGATCGATATTTCCATCGGCGTGGTTCTCGGCGATAATTTGCAGGATCGGGAGGATGAAATCCGCGCGCGGGGCGTGAGCGAGATGTTTTCCGGCGTGCCTTTTCCCAAAAATATCTGGAGCATGAACGCCTATCTCGGCGCGCGGCCCATTGCCGCGGCGTTGGATGCCGGGGCGGAGGTAATCATTACCGGCCGCTGCGCCGACAGCGCCGTGGCGCTGGGGCCGCTGATGCACGAATTCGGCTGGGGCGACGAGGATTGGGACCGGCTCAGCCAGGGGTCCCTGGCCGGGCATCTCATCGAATGCGGGCCGCAAGGCACGGGGGGTAATTTCACCGATTGGCAGGACGTGCCGGGCTGGGACGATATGGGGATGCCCATTGTCGAGGTCTCGCCGGATGGCGGCTTCATCATGACCAAGACGCCGCAAACCGGCGGGCTGGTGGTGCCGGCTTCGGTGGGGGAGCAGATGCTCTACGAGATCGGCGATCCGCGAAACTACATTCTGCCCGACGTGATCTGCGACTGGTCGCAGGTGACGTTGACGCCGGCGGGTCCGGACCGGGTGCTTGTCAAAGGGGCGAAGGGGCGCGGCCGCACATCGTGCTATAAGGTGTCCGCCACCTATGCCGATGGCTGGCGTTCCATCGCCACGCTCACCCTCGCCGCGATCGACGCGCCCGCCAAGGCCGAGCGGGTGGCGGAGGCGATCCTCACCCGTTGCCGCCGCCTCTTCAAAACCAAGAACCTGGACGATTTCCGGGAGGTGAGTATCGAGGTGCTGGGCGCGGAAGCCTCCTATGGCGCCAATGCCCGGGCCCGGACGCGCGAGGTGGTGTTGAAGATCGGCGTTATCCATGACAACCGCCGCGCGCTCAATATCTTCGCGAATGAGATCGCGCCGATGGCGATTTCCACCGCGCAGGGCATCACCGGTTTTTTCGCAGGCCGCCCCAAGGTGCAGCCGGTGGTGCGGCTTTTCTCGTTTCTACAGGAGAAGGCGGATACGCCGGTGACCGTGGAGCTGGACGGCGAACAGGTGCCCGTGAAACTGGCTACCGGCGCCGTAACGCTTCCCGCCGCGCCCTTGCCGGCCCAGCCAACCGCCGCGCCCGGCCCCGGCGCCGTGAACGTGCCGCTGGTGGCCCTGGCCTGGGGGCGCTCCGGCGACAAGGGCGATATCGCCAATATCGGCCTTATCGCCCGCAAGCCGGATTATCTCCCCTATATCCGGGCGGGGGTGACGGAGGATAGCGTGAAGGCCTATTTCGCCCATTTCTGCAAAGGCAGGGTCGAGCGGTTTGATCTGCCGGGCAGCCATGCCTTGAATTTTCTGCTGCATGAAGCGCTGGGCGGCGGGGGCATCGCCTCGGTCCGGATCGACCCGCAGGGCAAGGGCTATGCGCAGATGCTGCTGGATATGCCGGTGCCGGTTCCGGCCGAACTCGCGAAACGCGAGGGGCTGGCGGCATGACGCGGAAGATACGGCGGCTGCTTGTCGCCAACCGGGGCGAGATCGCAGCCAGGGTGGCGCGCACCGCCAAGGCGCGCGGGCTGGAGGTGGCGGTGCTGCGCCATTCGGCCGAGGAGGAAGGCCCGGCCCATGCCCTTGCCGATCAGGTGGTGACCATCGAGGGGGCGACCCCGGTCGCCGCCTATCTCGACATTCCGCAGATCGTGGCCGCGGCGGATCGGGCGGGGGCTGATGCGGTGCATCCGGGCTACGGGTTTCTCTCGGAGAACGCCGCCTTCGCGCGGGCGCTGGATACCGCGGGACTGATTTTCGTCGGCCCCACGGCGGAGGTGATCGACCTGATGGGGGACAAGGTGCGGGCTCGCGCCTTCGTGGCTGAGCGGGGCTTTCCGGTCGCGCCATCGGCTATCGAGGATGACGACCCGGCCAGCTTCATCGCCCGCGCCCGCGCCGTCGGCTATCCGCTGCTCATCAAGCCCTCGGCGGGCGGCGGCGGCAAGGGCATGCGCATCGTGCGGGAGGATGAGGTGCTCGCCGCCGAGATCGAGACCGCCCGGCGCGAAGGGCAGCGGTATTTCGGCGACGGGCGGCTGTTCGTCGAGCGCTACATCGAACGTCCCCGCCATATAGAAGTGCAGGTGATGGGAGACGGGCGCGGCAATGTGGTGCATTTCTGGGAGCGGGAATGCTCGATCCAGCGGCGCTTCCAGAAGATCATCGAGGAGACGCCCTCGCCCGCGCTCTCGCCCGCGCAGCGCCTGGAGATTTGCGAAACGGCGGCGGCCATCGCCAGGGCTGTGAATTATCGCGGCGCGGGCACGGTGGAATTCATCTATGCCCAGGATGGCGGTTTTTACTTTCTGGAGATGAACACCCGCCTTCAGGTCGAGCATCCGGTGACGGAGATGGTGACCGGCTTCGATCTCGTCGCCGAGCAGCTGCGCATTGCCGAGGGCGAG
>JAJYAF010000017.1 GCA_021779655.1 Pseudomonadota bacterium | reverse complement strand
CGTGGGCGTGCCCACGGTGGGCGGGGAGGTTAATTTTCACCCGGCCTATAACGGCAACCCGCTGGTGAACGCGATGACGGTCGGCATCGCCCCGGCCGACCGGATTTTTCTCTCCGCCGCCGCCGGGCCGGGCAACCCCGTTGTCTATATCGGCAGCAAGACCGGGCGTGACGGCATTCACGGCGCGACCATGGCCAGCGCGGCGTTCACCGCCGACGCGGAGGAAAAACGCCCGACTGTGCAGGTGGGCGATCCGTTTACCGGCAAGCTGCTGATCGAAGCCTGCCTCGAACTCATGCAGACGGATGCCATCGTCGCCATCCAGGACATGGGGGCGGCGGGACTCACCTCCTCCTCGGTGGAAATGGCCGGCAAGGGCGGGGTGGGGATCGAACTCGAGCTGGATGCCGTGCCGCAGCGTGAAACGGCAATGAGCGCCTATGAGATGATGCTGTCCGAAAGCCAGGAGCGGATGCTGCTGGTGATCCGTCCCGAGCGGCAGGAGGCGGCGCGGGCGATCATCGCGAAATGGGAGATCGATTACGCGGTGATCGGACGGATTACCGATACCGGGCGCATCGTGGTGCGGCACAGGGGCCAAACGGAGGCGGATATTCCGCTGGCGCCGCTATCGGACGCGGCGCCGCTCTACCGCCGGCCGCTGCTCGCGCCGCCCCGGCCGGCTCCCCTGTCTCCAACCGCCGATCCGGTGGGCTTGCAGGAGGCGCTGCTGAAGCTGCTGGCCTGCCCGGATATCGCCTCGCGCCGCTGGATCTGGGATCAGTACGATTCAACCGTGGGCGGACAGACCGTGAAGCGGCCGGGCGCCGCGGATGCCGCCATCGTGCGGCTGGAAGGCACCAGCCGCGCGCTCGCGATGACAACCGATTGCACGCCCCGCTATTGCGCGGCCGATCCGCGCGCGGGCGGCGCCCAGGCGGTGGCGGAAGCCTGGCGCAACCTCACCGCCACGGGTGCCAGGCCGCTGGCGGTGACGGACAATCTGAATTTCGGCAACCCGGAAAAACCGGAGGTCATGGGCCAGTTCGCCGCCGCCATCCAGGGCATGGCCGAAGCCTGCAAGGCGCTGGATTTCCCGGTCGTCTCCGGCAATGTCTCGCTTTATAACGAGACCGAGGGCCAGGCCATTCTGCCCACGCCCGCGATCGGCGCGGTGGGGGTGATAGAGGATGCATCGAAGGCCGTGGGCATCGCGCTGCAACCGGGGTTGCAACTCATTCTCATCGGTGAAACCAGAGGCGAACTCGGGCAATCGCTCTGGCTGCGGGAAATCCTGGGCGAGGAGGCGGGTGCGCCGCCGGCCGTGGACCTGCATGCCGAACGCGCCAACGGGGACTTCGTGCGCGGCCTGATCCTGCGTGGCGCGGTTGCGGCATGTCATGATCTCTCCGATGGCGGGCTTCTGGTGGCGGTGGCCGAAATGGCGCTGGCCGGGAATACCGGCGTCCAGCTGAGCGCGCCGGAGACGCGCCATGAATTCTGGTTCGGCGAGGACCAGGCGCGCTATATTATCGCCGTACAACGAACTGATATTGCAGCAATTCTTCAGGAAGCGGAGAGGTCAGGCATTCATGCGAGGCCGATCGGGCAGTGCAGCGGAAACGATTTGACTCATGCCGGAACAATCGCCATATCCTTGGTCAGCCTGCGCGAGACGCATGAGGGATTTTTCCCGCGCTGGTTCGCTGAAGGAGCTTAAATCAACCCCATGGCAATGCCTGCCAGTGAGATCGAGGCCCTGCTCAGAGCAGCGTTTCCCGACGCCAGAATCACCATTGAGGACCTGGCGGGTGACAATGACCATTTTGCCGCGACCGTCGTCTCGGAAGCCTTCCGTGGCTTGCCCAGGGTCAAGCAGCACCAACTCGTCTACGCGGCGTTGAAGGGAAGCATGGGCGGCGCGCTGCATGCGCTCGCCCTGCAAACCTCGGCGCCGGATTGAACGGAGAGAATTTATGGAAAATCCTGTCTTTTCACGTATCCAGACCACGATCGCCGCGGCGCCGGTGGTTCTGTTCATGAAGGGCACCCCGATGTTCCCGCAATGCGGTTTTTCCGCGCGCGTCGTGCAGATCCTGCGCCACGCCGGCGTGGAATTCAGCGCCGTGAACGTGCTGGAGGACCCGGAAGTGCGGGAGGGCATCAAAACCTTCTCCGACTGGCCGACCATTCCGCAGCTTTACGTGAAGGGCGAATTCGTCGGCGGCTGCGACATCGTGACCGAGATGTTCCAGAGCGGCGATCTGCAAGCGCTTCTGCAGGAAAAAGATATTTCCCGCGACGCCGCCGCGTAAGCGGCTGCCTGCCTCGGGCACGGCGGCGTTCCTTTGCTCCCCGCTTTCTGCCTCCCGCGTTCTGCCTGATGCGATTTGTCTTCGTCACGGATCAGCTGCAAGAGCCTGGCGGCGCCGGGCATCTTGCAATGAATCACGCCCTCATTGTCTGGCTCCGCGATAGGGGGCATGAGGTTCGCGTGCTCCTGCTGGCCGCAAGGCTGCCGCGTCTCGTGCAGTATTATGCGGCCGCGCCGGTCACCGGTATCGGCATCAGGGCTTGGCGCGGCTATGTTTTTCCGGTCGCGCCCCGGGCGATCTTCGGCGTGCTGGGGCGCGCGGCCCTCGCGAAACTGCCCCGCCCGGCCTCCGCCGCGTTGAAACGCCTGCGCAGGCGGCAGCGCTATGCCGGCGCCGATGAGGTGATCGGGGCGCCGGTCACGGCGACGCAGCGCGCCTGGTGCGCAGCCGCTGTTGCGCGCTTGCGCCCCGATGCCGTGATCGCCGACACGGTGTTCCGCGCCCCCATCTTCCGTGCCCCCATCTTCCGTGCCCCCGCAATGACGGAGGAAACGGCGGAAACGCGCCGGATCATCATTGCCAGCGATGTGTTTCATCTCCGGCACCGGGCCCTGAGCGGCCAGGGCTACCGCGTTTTTCCGCTCGAAATGACGCCGGCCATGGAGGCGGAACTGCTGAACCTCGCCGACCTCATCGTGGCGATCCATCCCCGGGATGCCGCATCCTTCCGCGTGCTTTGCCCGGATAAGACGGTGTGTTCGGCGCCGATGCCCGCCTTGCCCTGCCCCCGTCCGCCGCAACTGGCACGGATCCCCGGCCGGCTGGTGTTCGTGGGCAGCACGGCCTTGCCCAATCTCGACGGGCTGCGCTGGTTTTTCGCGGAAATCTGGCCCTTGCTGAAGCGGCTGCGGCCATCGGTAACGCTGGACCTGGTGGGCGATTGCGGCCCGGCGCTGGGCCGCGTGCCCGAGGGCGTGACGGTGCTGGGGCGGGTCCGGGAACTCTCGGGAATTCTGCATCGCGCGGCACTTGCCATCGCGCCGCTCAGGATAGGCTCCGGGCTCAAGATAAAGATACTGGATTATGCCCGCCACGGTCTGCTCACCGTGGCGACGGCGGAGGCCCAGCGGGGCTTTGCCGCCGATGCGACGGCTCCCTTCATTCCAGCGGAAACTGCCGGGGAATTCGCCACTGCGATCGCGTCCGCCCTGGCCAAGGCCGATCCGGCGGACGAGGAACGCACCCTGCGCTACGTGACGAAGCATTACGGGGTGGAAGCCAGTTTCGCGGAACTCGCCGTAGCTTTGGAAAACATCTCTTTCAACGGAAACCGGCTGCGCCGATCTTGAAAGGCATGATCGCCCCCGCTCTCTGCCGGCCGGTAAGGGCATGCTCCGCGCCATATTACGTAAATCTTAACATTGTTCGGGCTATCCCTTGGGAAAACCCATGCGTCGGAATAGCTGAATGCCTTCTTCCAAATCCATCACGACGGCTTCGCGGCACAGCGGTAAGCCGGGGATGGCCAGCGCGGTTCAGGAACTGCGCGCGCAGGCCGCCCGCAATAATGCGGCGGAGCAGCGCCGGATTACCAGCCGGCTGAGACAGGCGCTGGCGCAGGACGAATTCGCCCTGCTCTATGAAGTGCAGACCGATCTGCGCTCCGGCGCGCCGCGTGGCGCGGAGGTACTGATCTGCCTGCAGCATCGCCGCCGCGGGCTCGTTTATCCCAGCCATTTCATGCCGGTGGCCGAACATAGTGACATCGTGATCGAAATCGGCAACTGGGCGATGCAGCAAGCCTGCTGGGCCGCAGCGCGGCTGCCACCTGGTTTCGTGCTGACGATCCCGGTGCCACACCGCCAGCTCATGTTCGGACAACTCCTCAAGCACGTGATTCAAACATTCGCGGAATACAATCTCGATGCCGGGCGGATCGAGTTCGCGCTGACCGAGACCGCCATGATCGATGAGAACGAGGATGTGAATTTCGCGCTGAAGGCCCTGCGCGGCGTTGGCGCCGGGCTGGTGCTGGATAATTTCGGCACGAGCTATACCAGCCTCAGCCTGTTGAAGCGCCTGCCTTTGACCACCCTGAAGCTGGACCGGTCGATGATCGCGGGCCTGCCGGATTCACGGGAAAATGCCGCTATCCTGCAGGCCACTCTCCAAACCGCGCATGCGCTGGGCCTGGAGGTTATTGCCGATGGCGTGGAATCCGAAAGCCAGGCACGCCTGATCGCCGATCTCGGCTGCGATTTCGCGCAGGGCGTGCATTGGCATCCGCCGGTGGGGTTCGAGGAACTGGCCAGCCGTCTCGGCAAGGGCTGAGCGGGCTTGGCCGTATGCCGGAGCGAGGCGGTTTTTCCCCCTTAAACTTCGATGATGTTCCACACGAATGTCGCTCTAGCCCTGCTCGCCGGCTTTCGGCATAGTGCCGCCCGCATGACGACCTGGAACCTCGCGGAGCAACCCCTCCTTGCTCTTCTCAGCGCGCGAAGCGGCTCCATCCGCCCGGCCGGCACGGCGCCGGCGGCGGGGCGGAAGGATAACGGCTGGCGGAACCTCGGCTAGCGCCCCGGCGCGAATTTCATGATCACGAAAACGGATGCGAAAGTGAGCTAGTTGATGCGGCGCTCGATGACGAATCTGCGTATCGGCCTGGCCGAGGGCTGGGGGTTGGCGAAGCCTTATTTCCGTTCCGAAGAGCGCTGGCTCGCGATCGGGCTGCTGGTGACGGTATTCCTGTTGAACCTCTTGCTGACGGAACTGAACGTCGAATTCACCTACTGGACACGGTATCTGTATAACGCGCTACAGGACAAGAACTTCGCCGCCTTCATGCGGCTGATCTTTTTATACGAGCGCGTGCCCGTCTTTCCGTACTTCGTGATCGGCTACGTCGAATATGCGGCGCTGTTCACGGTAATCGCGGTTTATGCGCTCTATCTCAACCAGATGCTGCAAATCCGCTGGCGCCAGTGGCTGACCAGGAATTTTATCGAAAGCTGGCTCTCGGACAGGGCGTATTACAATATCAGCCTGGCTCGGACGGGAACGGTCGGGATCGACAACCCGGATCAGCGGATCTCGCAGGATCTCGCCTCGTTCACCACCAGCACGCTCTCGCTCGGGCTCGACCTGATGTCGAATCTCGTAACCCTGGTCAGCTTCATCGCGGTGCTGTACGTGACCTCCGGCTCGATAAGAATTTTCGGCATCACCATTCACGGCTACATGCTGTGGCTTGCGATCCTCTATTCCGTTGCCGGAACATGGATTACCCACAAGATCGGCAAGAAGCTGATTCGGCTGAATTTCCTGCAGCAAAAGGTGGAGGCCGATTTCCGTTATAATCTCATCAAGGTTCGCGAGAATACCGAGGCAATCGCGCTGGCCGGCGGCGAGAAGGACGAGCTTGTTTCGCTGAAAGAACACTTTGCCCATATCCGCGACAACTGGTGGGCAATCATGCGGCGGACCAAACTGCTCGGCTTTTTCACCAACACCTTCAATTCGGTGGCCGGGAATTTCGCGATTATCGCGGCCGCGCCCCGCTATTTCGCCGGCGCGATTCAACTGGGAGATCTGGTTCAGCTTTCACAGGTGTTCAGCAACGTGCAGGGGCCGCTTTCCTGGATCGTGAGCTCCTATACCGATCTGGTTAATCTGCGCGCCACCGTCTCCCGTCTTCATGGGTTCAAGGAGGCGGTGAGCGCGGCCCGGATCGCCTCGCGCGGCGGCCCCAAAGTGGTTGCCATGGACAATACGCTGCGGCTTGACAATCTCACCTTGAGCCTGCCCGATGGCCGCAAGCTGATCGAAAATGCCAGCCTTGCCTTGCCGCCCGGCCTGCCGGTGCTGCTCACCGGCCCGTCGGGCGCCGGCAAATCAACCTTGTTCCGGGCAATCGCCGGGATCTGGCCGTTCGGCTCGGGCAGTATCGTCCGGCCCAGCGGAAGCGTGCTGTTTCTGCCGCAAAAACCCTATTTTCCGCTGGGCAGCCTGAAGCGCAGCGCGGTCTATCCGGGGGATGAAACGAAGTATGACGATGAAACGGTGCGCGCCGCGCTCGAAGCCGTGGAACTCTCCCATCTCGCCGGGCGTCTGAACGAGGTGGAAAACTGGGGCCAGATCCTCTCCGGCGGCGAGCAGCAACGCCTGGCGCTCGCGCGGGCGCTGATCGCCAAGCCCGACTGGCTGTTCCTGGACGAGGCGACTTCCGCGCTCGACCAGCAGCAGGCCGCCCGCATCCAGGCCACATTGCGCCGGCTGCTTCCGAAAACCACGTTCGTCGCCATTTCCCATAATCCGGCGGAGGTCACCGCCGGCCGGCGTCTGACCTTGACACCTGGTGCTTTGAAGCCCGCGGCCTGACGCCGCGGGCGGGGTGCTTTGAAGCCCGCGGCCTGACGCCGCGGGCGGCTATTGCCGCTCGTGCGTGGCGGAGAAGCATATTTCCGGGAAATTCTCCTTCATCCGGTTCAGCTCCCAGGCGTTGCGGACGAGGTATACAGGCGCGCCTTCGCGGTCTTGCGCCATATTCGCGCGGTTGAGTTCCATGAAGCGCTTGAGCTGCGCGGAATCGGCGCAAGAAACCCAGCGCGCGGTCTCGAAGGGCGCCGCCTCGAAGGCGATGGGCACGGCATATTCCTGCTCGATCCTGTCCAGCAGAACATCGAGTTGCAATGCGCCCACCACGCCTACGATCCAGTCGCTGCCAAGCAGCGGGCGGAAGACCTGCGTCACTCCTTCCTCGGCCAGGTCTTCCAGGGCCTTGCGCAGCTGCTTCGCCTTCATCGGGTCCGCCAGGCGAACCCGCCGCAGGATTTCCGGCGCGAAATCGGGAATGCCGGTGAAGCGGAGCCGCTCGCCGGCTTCGGTCAGGGTATCGCCCACCCGCAGCGTACCGTGGTTGGGAATGCCGATGATATCGCCGGGATAGGCCTCCTCCGCCAGGGAACGGTCCTGGGCGAAGAAGAAAATCGGCGCCTGGACCGCCATGGGCTTCTGCGTCCGGGAATGGGTGAGCTTCATGCCCCGGGTGAATTTGCCGCTGCAAATGCGCGTAAAGGCAATCCGGTCGCGGTGCTGCGGGTCCATGTTGGCCTGAACCTTGAAGACGAAGCCGGTGACCCGCGATTCTTCCGGCTCGACGATCCGGGTATCGGCGGCGCGCGGCCGCGGCGGCGGCGCGTTGGCGATAAGCCCTTCCAGCAGTTCCCGTACCGTGTAATCCTTGAGCGCCGAGCCGAAATAAACCGGCGTCAGGTGCCCTTCCAGGAAGGCGGCGGGATCGAAGGCCGGATAGGCGGCCCGCACCAGTTGGATATCCTCGTCCAGTTGCGCGCGCTGCGCCGGCGGAATGGCGAATGAAGGCGACGCCTTTTCCTCTCCCGGCCGGATCGCGGAGACCAGGCGGTTGTTGGGAATGTCGAAACAGCCGCGAAACAGGCCGCCCATGCCGACCGGCCAGACGACCGGACAGATATCGAGTGCTAGCGTTCCGGCAATCTCATCCAGCAGTTCGAACGGGTCGCGGCCCTCGCGATCCACCTTGTTGATGAAGGTGGTGATCGGGATGTTGCGCAGCCGGCAGACCTCGAAGAGTTTTCTCGTCTGCAGCTCGATCCCCTTGGCGGCGTCGATTACCATGACGGCGGAATCGACGGCGGTGAGCGTGCGGTAGGTATCCTCGGAAAAATCCTCGTGGCCCGGCGTGTCCAGCAGGTTGAAGACGGTCCCGCCAAAGGCGAAGGTCATGACCGAGCTGGTGACCGAGATGCCGCGCTGCCGTTCGATCTTCATCCAGTCCGAGCGGGTCTGCCGCCGGTCCTGCCGTGCCTTCACCATCCCGGCTTCGCGAATCGCCCCGCCGAACAGGAGCAGTTTTTCCGTAAGCGTGGTTTTACCGGCGTCCGGGTGGGAGATGATCGCGAAGGTACGGCGCGGCGCGGCATTCAGCGTCGCGGACGCAAGGGCAACGGCTTGATCCATCGGAATGCCCTAGCAAATTTCCCGGTGACAGACAAAGAATTCGCAGCCGCGCGCGGCGGCAGGGGTCAGAGCGCCATGGTCTCGTGCGTGGGCGCCTCGCCCGCCTCGCCGGCGAGAACATCCTCCAGCGGCCGCCACTGCCCCAGCCGCAGCACCTCGGAAGGCCGGAATTTCGCTTTATACACCATCTTCCGGCTCTCCCGCACCAGGTAGCCGAGATAGACATGCGGAAGTCCCAGTGTCAGGCAGGCCGAGACCAGGTAGAAAATCGCCTGGGTGCCGAGCGAGCGCGCCTTCTGGTCGGGCGAGAAGAAGCTGTACACGGCGGAAAGCCCGTCGCCCAGCCGGTCGGTCAGGCATGCTCCCACCAGGCGCTCCTGCCGGTCCCGGAATTCCACGATGAAGGTTTCGATCGGTGTATCCTCCACCATAGCCCGGTAATCGTAGAAGCTCATGCCCGCCATGTCCCCCTCGCCGTGACGGGCCTGCTGGTAGCGCTGGAACAGCTGGAATTGTTCGGCCGTCGCCCGCGCCGGAACTTCCGCCGTGCGCAGATCCGCGTTCATCCGGGCGATGCGCTTTTGTGTGCGGTTGGGCGTGAAATCCTTGGCCCGGATGCGGATCGGCACGCAGGCATTGCACGTGGGGCAAACCGGGGCATAGGCGATGTTATGGCTGCGGCGGAACCCTCCGCGCGAGAGCCGGTCGTGGAGCGTATCGGCGCCGAAGCCGGCAAGTTCCGTGACGATCTTGCGTTCAACGCGGCCCGCTACGTAGGGGCAGGGCAGGGGCGCCGTTGTGTAGAAAAAATTCGGCCGGCGGGCAGGCTTGTAATTCATCACGTTTCCATGTTTGGGTCTTGTTTCCTCGACGTCAATTAAATTCGCACCACGACCAGGCCAGCGAGCAGATCATGCGCCGCCCGATGCCGTGGCCCCACCAGCGCCATGGCGAAGGGCACGCAGGCAAGCAGGAAGCTGATCCACAGCAGCAGGCTCCATACGAAAGCCTGCGGCACTGTCGGCGGGCCGAGATCCGCGTTCTGCCGGACCTGCAACCCGAACAGCCACTGGCCCGGCGTGCGCGCGGTCCCGCCCACGAGCAGGGTATAATACAGGAAAGGCATGACCGGCATGGTATGGTAGAGCAGCCAGCCCATGCCGAAAGTCAGCAGCCCGAGGAGGAAAATCGTCACCGCCATCACCCAGGCGATGAAGCCCATGAGGAAGAGATCGACCAAAAAGGCGCAAAACCGGCGCGCCAGAACGCCGCGCGTAAGCAGCGCATCAGCATCGGGGCGAAACGGATAGTCCCAGGGGAGTTGGCTCATGCCACCTAATTTGGGCTTGGCCTGCCGCCGATTGCAAGTCTGACTTTGGATCGCGTACGGCTTGGGAAGCGTTGCAATTCGGCGGCCTTCGGATAGATTGAAGCAAACGGCCGTCCCGCCGGAGACACAAAAATGGAGGCCCTGGAATGCCGCGCGCCGGTACGATTCCCTACCTGCTGGGAACCAGTTTCCATCATCTGGCTTTCGTTGAATTCGGCAATCCCGCCGCGCCCGGCGTGGTGTGCGTCCACGGCCTTAGCCGCAACGGCCGCGATTTCGACACGCTGGCGGAGGCGCTTTCCGACCGCTTTCACGTGATCTGCCCCGATCTTCCCGGGCGCGGCAAATCGGACTGGCTGCCCGATGCGGGATTGTATCAGCCGACCAGCTATGTCGTGGCCCTCTCGCACCTGCTCGCCTGGGTGAACAAGCCGGTCGCCTGGATCGGCACTTCGCTGGGCGGGATTTGCGGATTGATGATGGCGGCCGCCGGCAACACGCCTTTGAGCCGTATGGTGCTGAACGATATCGGCCCGCACATCCCCGCCGCAGCGCTCGCGCGCATCCGGGATTATCTGATGAAAGCGCCGGAGCGCTTCCCTTCCATCGCCGCGCTGGAGGCGCAGTTGCGCATGGTCCACGCTCCTTTCGGCAAGCTCACGGACGCGCAATGGGCGCATCTCGCCCGCTTCTCCGCCCGTCCGGTGCTGGATGCGTCCGGCGGCGGCTACGCCATGCACTATGATCCGAAAATGGTCGAACCCCTCAAGAACACGCCGCCGCTGGATGCAGATATGTGGCCGCTCTGGGAAGCCATCAAAATCCCCGTTCTCGCCATCCGGGGCGCCACCAGCGATCTGCTGACCGAGGAAACCTTCGAGCGCATGCGCAAGGATGGGGCGGAGACGCTGACCGTGCCGGACACGGGCCACGCCCCGGCCTTGATGGACCAGGCGCAGATCGAAGCGATCCGGACATTTCTGCTTAAAAAATGATCCGGCGCGGGACGCGGGCTACCCCACATAATCCAGCGCCGCCGTCTCATCCCCGCTCCGGTCTGGCGCCCAGGCGTTGAACAGCGGGCTCAAACCCAGTGCCACCACCGCGTTCAGCAGCAGGGTTGCGAAAGCGATATAGCTGGGCAGGGTGAAGCCCAAAACGTGGAACGGATAGATCGCGCCGGCGAAGTGGTTTTGCGCCGCGAGCCAGGTGGCGGCGCAAAGACCAGCCGCCCAGCCGCCAAGCAGCGCCCAGCCGTTGAAAAACCGGGTGAAGAGCGAAAATCCGATCGCCGGAAAGGTTTGAATGATCCACATGCCTCCGAGCAGTTGCAGTTGCACCGCGTAGGTGTTGGGAATGCCGAGGATGAAGGCAAGCGCGGCGACGATCATGAAGGTGGCGAACAGCTTGGCGATCAGCGTCTCGGCCTTTGATGACGTTTCCGAAATGAACTGCCGGTAGATGTCGCGCGTGAAGATATTCGCCGACGCGATTGCCATGATCGCCGCCGGCACCAGCGCGCCGATGGCGATGGCACCGAACGCGATGCCCGCGAACCAGGAAGGAAGCGCATAGAGTATCAGCGCCGGAACCGCGAAGTTTGTCTTGTAATGGCTGAAGCCTGCCGCGAATTGCGGCATCCCGGCCACTCCCGCCACGGCCGCCATGAAGCCGAGCAGGGCGAGAAGCGCGAGCATGATGCTGTAGGCCGGCAGCAGCGCCGCGTTGCGGCGGATCACATGCGGACCGGAGGAGCTCAGAATTCCGGTGGTCGTATGCGGATACAGGAACAGCGCTATCGCCGATCCCAGCGCCAGCGTGGCATAGGCGGTATAGGCGCCGCCGCTGGCGGCGGGCGGCGTGGCCAGCAGCAGTTTGGCCGGCGGAATTTTCGCGAACATCGCGCCGAAGCCGCCAAGCTCGGTGGGAATGACGATGATCGCCACGATGACCGTGAGGTAGATCAGCAAGTCCTTCACGATGGCGATCATCGCCGGCGCGCGCAGCCCGGAAGTATAGGTGAACGCCGCCAGCACGGCAAAGGCGATGACGAGCGGCAGATGCCCGGGAATCCCGAGCGCGCCGATGATCGTGTTCATGCCGACCAGTTGCAGCGCGATATAGGGCATGGTGGCCACGATGCCGGTGATGCCGATGGCCAGCGCCAGCCACCGGTTGCCATAGCGCCCGCGCACGAATTCCGCCGCCGTGATATAGCCGTGCCTGTGCGCCACCCGCCAAAGCTTCGGAAAAACCAGGTAGAGAATAGGATAGCAGAGAATGGTGAAGGGCACCGCGAAATAGCCGGCGGCGCCGGCGCCGTAGACCAGCGCCGGAATGGCGATGAAGGTATAGGCCGTGTAGGCATCCCCGCCGATCAGGAACCAGGAGATCCAGGTGCCGAAGCGCCGGCCGCCCAGCCCCCATTCCTCGATATGGTTGAGATCGCCCTTCTGGAACCTGCTGGCGGTGAAGCCCAGAACCAGAACCAGCGCCACCAGGGCGAGGCAGACAGCGGCGACGACCGGATAGTTCATTGGTCCGCATCCCCGCGCTCGGCCCACAGAATAATGAAGGTCAGAAGCGAAGCGGCCGGCACGCAGAGCAGCTGGTACCAGTAGAAGAAGGGAAAGCCGAACAGCCGGGGCGTGGCCCTGTTGAAAAACGGCACCCAGAGTGCGGCCAGGAAAATCACCAGGAAAAGCCAGCGCAGCGGGCCCGGGCGAAAGGAAGAGGGCCGCGGCGGCGAAGCCGGGATATCGGTTTTCATGGGCGAGCCTCCCGATTGTTACGGGACGGAGTAACGATTTACCGGAGTCGCCGCAAGCGGGTCATGGCATGTCGTCTGCCGGTCATGGCCGGAAATGAATAAAGCCAGGGATGAATAAACACTGAAAGCCGAACGTACGGCTCATTCCGGCGGAGCGTTCTCCTCCAGCGCAACCGGCCGGAAAGCGTGCGAATGCGGCGGTCCTGGCGCGAATAGCAGGCGGGGAGGGGATGCGCGGGAGAGCGTGATGATCGCGGAGCAGACCGTGCCGAATCCGTGGCGCGGCGGGATATTTATGGCACTTTCCTCCGGAGGGGTATTGTCGGCGAGCAGGCCTGCCCATGCGCTCGCCGGCGCGGCGGCGAATTTCGGCAGATGCCGGGCGATGCGTGGCGATGCCAGATCGTTGGCCTCGCCCGAGGTTATCATCCATGTGCCCGGCGGCAGGCTCTGCGCCTCCGGGGCACCGGTTTCCAGGCCGCGCAGAAAAACCGCGCCGCCGCCATCTGCCAGAATCAGGTTGAAGCCGCGGTAATCAGCCGCGTCCAGCGCCCGGATCTTCGCCGTGGCGGCATCCAGTCCCGCCTCCCGCAGGGCCAGAAGCGGCAATTCGCCCCGGCTGTGTTTGCCCGTTTCAGGCCCCAGCGTGCCGCGCCGGTTCAGCACCGCCGCCATCAGCCCGGACTGATTGATCCCAAGCCAGGTCCCCCCGCCCAGCCGGTCGCGCCCCGCCACCACGCCGGGCATCGCGGGCCAGTATCGCCCGGGCGGGTCCCAGGGGCGGGTGAGCATCTCGTCCCGGTTCGCGCCGATCAGCACGCCATCGGCCGCGATGCGCAATACGATGCTGCACATCAGGGGAAAATGCGCCGGAAGATCGCGTCGATCTGGGCGATGTGCGGCTTAGGGTCCATGGCGGCGTCGATCTCCGCCTCGGAAACCCGCCCCGCCACTTCTGGATCGGCGAGCAGATTCGCCCGGAAATCCCTGCCATCCGGCTGCCCGAGCCTCGTCCAGGTCGCCATGGCGTTGCGCTGCACGATCGCATAGGCGGCTTCCCGCGAGATCCCCGCCCGGATCAGCGCCAGCAGCACTTCCCCGGAATGCACCACCCCGCCCAGCGCCTCCAGATTGGCGCGCATCCGCTCCGGATAGACCGTGAGTTTCTCCATCATCCCGGCAAGCCGCGCCAGCGCGAAATCCAGCGTCACGGTGGTATCCGGCGCGATGCCGCGCTCGACCGAGGAATGGCTGATATCGCGCTCATGCCATAGCGCCACGTTCTCCAGCGCCGGAATCACGGCGGCGCGCACCAGCCGCGCCAGGCCGGTGAGATTCTCGGAAAGCACCGGGTTGCGCTTATGCGGCATGGCGGAGGAGCCCTTCTGCCCGGCATGGAAAAATTCCTCCGCCTCCCGCACTTCCGAGCGCTGCAAATGCCGCACCTCGGTGGCCAGCCGCTCGATGCCGGAGGCGATCACCGCGAGCGCTGCGAAAAACGCGGCATGCCGGTCGCGCGGGATCACCTGGGTCGAGACGGGCTCCGGCGTCAGCCCGAGCTTTTGCGCCACATAGGCCTCCACGCGCGGATCGACATGGGCATAGGTTCCCACCGCGCCGGAAATCGCGCAGGTGGCGATCTCCGCCCGCGCGGCGAGCAGCC
>JAJYAF010000386.1 GCA_021779655.1 Pseudomonadota bacterium | reverse complement strand
CGCGCCAGGTCATCGGTGGCCTGGGAGATTTCGTCGATACCGTCGTTGATCACCCCGGTCGCCGCCTGAATCCCGGAGAGTGTGCCTGCCAGGCGCTCCAGCGCATTGTTGAAATCCTCGCGCAGCCGCGCGTATTCAACGGGCAGCGTATCGCCGATGCGGTGCGTGAGATCCCCCGCGGCGAGCGCGCTCATCGCCTCGGTCACCGTCTTCATTACTTTTGCGCTGGTTGTTGCGGCAAGGTTCTCCGCGGCCTGGCGCGCGGCCTCCGCGGCTTGCAGATACACCGAAATCGCCAGGTCCATATCCATGAAAACCGCCTTCAGCAGCACGCCGACTTCCTCGCTCAGCTCCCCGGCGTTGTTCTGGCGCCGCCAGAACACGGGTTTGGGCCAGCGCGCGGCGACAACGGCGGCCGTGAGGGATTCAAGCATCAGCGCATAACCGCCGATGTACCAGCGCGGCTCCAGCCCGATGCGGGCGTGAACCTCCCCCACCTTGGTGACCCCATCGAGATATTCCGGGCCGTAAGCGCCTTCCAGGATGGTGCTCCAATGCTGCGACTGCCGGGCCTGCGCATGTTCCATCATCGCGGGGGTGGCGAAAAAACGGCTGATTCGCGGCTCCGTGGCAATTTTGGCGTAGAGCGCGTTGAGCGCCCCGGGCAGCGCCGGCCAGATGATGGATTTCATCCCCCGCAACCGCGCCTGTGCCTTTGTGTTCAAATTAATGAAATTGAGACGGTCGGCCAGTGGGTTCACGTCCGGCATTAAATGGATCCTTTGAGCGGATGGGAAAAGTTGCTTCACTGTGCTGCGGGGAACTTAAGCGCCGATTAAAAACGGGAGCTAAAACAGCAGTCCGGGCGGGGGCATTTGGCCACCGCTGACGGGTATTCTATAAAGGCGCATGGATTTAGATTTTTCCGAGGACGAAATTCAACGCTATGCGCGGCATATTCTGTTGCGCGAGGTCGGCGGAGCGGGCCAAGCGCGGCTGAAGGCCGCCCGTGTGCTCATCGTGGGGGCAGGCGGGCTCGGTTCGCCCCTGGCCTTGTATCTGGCCGCCGCCGGGGTGGGCTGCATTGGGCTGGTGGATGGCGATGTGCTGGAGCTCTCCAACCTGCAGCGCCAGATTGCCCACGGCATGGAAAATCTGGGCCGGGCGAAGGTCGAGTCGGCCGCGGAGTCGATGCGCCGGATCAACCCCCTGGTGCAGGTGAACACCCACAACCACCGGCTGGATGCGGCCAACGTGGCGGGGCTGGTGGAAGGCTACGATATAATTTGCGACGGCACGGATAATTTCGCCACCCGCTTTCTGCTCGCCGATGCCTGCGTGGCGGCGCGGCGCACGCTGGTGAGCGCGGCGGTGCTGCGTTTCGAGGGGCAGCTTTCCACCTTTAAGCCGCACGCTGACCCGCAGGGGCCTTGCTACCGCTGCCTCTACCCCGAACCGCCGCCGGAAGGGCTGGTGGCGAGCTGTTCGCAGGCCGGCGTGCTGGGCGCGGTGACCGGGGTGATGGGCAGTTTGCAGGCGAGCGAGGTGCTGAAGGAGATCATGGGCATCGGCGCTTCCATGTCCGGCTGGCTGTTGATCTGGGATGCGCTGGCGGCGGAGTTCAGGAAAATCAGGTTACGGAAGGACGCGGCATGCCCCGTATGTGGTTGAGGGGGGCGGCCCTCGCGCTGCTGTTGCTTGGTGGTTGGACCGCGGCGCCCGTGGGCAGCGGGCCGGGGCCGGCGGTGGGGCCGGTGACGAAGCTGCCGGTGCCGCGCTTTGTCTCGCTGCGCACCAATGAGGTGAATTTCCGGGCCGGGCCGGGGTTTCAGTACCCTGTGAGCTGGGTTTATGAGCGCGACGGGCTGCCGGTGGAGATCATCGGTGAATTTGACGTATGGCGCCAGGTGGTGGCGCCTGACGGCGGCACCGGCTGGGTGCATATGGCGACAATCCGCGCCCGGCGGACGTTTTTCATTACCGCCCAGCAGGCGGTGCTGCGGCGCAGCCCCAGCCCGGATGCGCCGCCGGTGGCGTATTTGCAGGAAGGTGTCACCGGTACTTTGATTTCATGTGACCGGAGCTCGGATTTTTGCAAGGCGGCGGCCGGGCGCTACACCGGCTATCTGGCGCGTGAGGATTTTTGGGGCGCGTTTGCGGGCGAGATGGTTAAGTAAAAATAGTTTTCCACAGAAAAGGACTCGGGGAGACCCCGCTAGATATTGCGAGGGGGGCTCGCTCTCTCTACTGTATTTTGTAGTTTGAGTGAGAGGGGCCACAATATGGAGTGGACGGAAGAGGCAATTGAAAAATTGCGGAGCTTGTGGGCCGAAGGGCTTTCGACTGCGGAAATTGGCCGCAGGCTGAGTATTTCAAAAAATGCCGTGGTCGGGAAGGCGCATCGCCTTAACCTGCCGCCGCGCCCCTCGCCAATTCGCCGTAACGAGGGTGAAACGGCTGGCGTGCGTCCGGTGGTGCCCAAGCGGGTGCAGGGGGCAACGCTGCCGCCGCTTTCAGCCTCGATGTCGGCGCCGATGCCAACGCTGCGGGCGATGCTGCCGGCGATGAAATTCAGCCAGCGCGCCACGCCGTGCTGCTGGCCGATCGGCGAGCCGGGAAAGCCGAGCTTTCATTTTTGTAATGCGTCCGCGGTGACGGGGAAGCCCTATTGCGAGGCGCATGCCGCTGTTGCCTATGTGCGGGTGCGCGACCGCCGCGAGGACGCCGCCTGATTTAGCGGCGGATGCCATCTGTCTATAACGCCCCGGCTGTATGCCGGGGCTTGCGCAAAACGCCGCAAACGAGGGTTTGGGTTTTTGTGAGGATTTAAAACCTTCTGCTGCGGCGCAGCACATGTTCCATTTGATAAATTCGGATTAATGCGCGTAGACTCACGCGCCCGGCGGACGTGACCGGTGCCATGGTGCATGTCCGGCGAAACCGGCGCAAGGAAGGTGTCGATATGGAAACGATGCATGACGAAGGTGCGCGGCCGGAAACGGCTCTTACGGGGATTGTGAAATGGTTCAACCCCGGCAAGGGGTATGGGTTCATCGCGCCCGATACGGGCGGAAACGATATTTTCGTTCATATCAGCGCGGTGCAGCATGCAGGGTTGCGCAAATTAAATGAAGGTGAGCGCGTGCGCTTTGCCTTGCAGCAGCGCGAGGGGCGGGTAGCCGCCGTGGGTATCGAAAAGCTGCATTAGAGTCTGATCGTTTGAGGTTGACGCGCGCGAGCGTGGCAACCGGAAGCGTGAATCAGCCTCTTATCAAAGAGTCTGATCGTTTGAGGTTGACGCGCGCGAGCGTGGCAACCGAAAGCGTGAATCAGCCTCTTATCAAAGAGTCTGATCGTTTGAGGTTGAC
>JAJYAF010000385.1 GCA_021779655.1 Pseudomonadota bacterium | reverse complement strand
CCGGTCCGCTGGATCGGGCGCCGGACGGTGGAAACCGGGCCGGACGAAAGCCGGGACGTGTGCCCGGTGACGGTGCTGCCGGGCGCGTTCGGCCCCGGTGTTCCGGCGCGGACGGTACGGCTTTCTCCCTCCCATGCCGTATTCCTGGACGATGTGCTGGTACCGGTCATGCATCTCGTGAACGGGGTCACCATCCTGCGGGAGCCGAGGCGCGGGCAGGTGCGCTATTTCCATGTCGAACTGGACCGGCACGAGGTGCTGATGGCGGACGGTCTCGCGGTGGAAAGCTATCTCGATACCGGCAATCGCGGCGAATTTCGCCACGAATCGGGGCAGCGGGGGAAGGCATCCGTGCCTTGCGCCCCCCTCGTTTCCGGCGGGGCGAAGCTCGCCCGCATCCGGCGGAAGCTGCATGAAATCACCTTGCGCGCCGGGTTTTCGGTGGTGGACGATCCGGAGCTGCATGGCATGGCGGGCGAGCGCAGGCTGGTGCCGGAATTCAGCCGCAGGGGCGCTGCCCGTATCGCCCGGTTCGCGCTGCCGCCGGGAACCGGCCGGCTGCTGCTGCTGGCGCGCGGCGCCGCCCCCGCGGAGACCGATCCGGAATCCGATGACCGGCGCGAGCTCTCGGTCTGCTCGTCCCGGCCGCAGGCCGTTGTGGCGGATGCCGCCGGGCAGAGGACGAAGCTGCGGCGGCCGGGCCTGGGTGCGGGGTGGTATTCCAGGGCCGCCGGCGATGCCGGGATATGGATGGGAGGCTGCGGGGAAATTCTGCTGCCGCCGGGCGCGCTGGAGCTGCGCCTGTCGCTGATCGCGGTGGCCAGGCGCTGGCGGCGGCCGGTTGACTTGGACGGACAGGCTCTCTAGGAGAGCCGCGTTGCTGGGAACGTGGACAGGCCGTGGTGGCCTGCGCCCGCCCTTGATCGCTGTCGTCGATACAAGGGACTACCGGCGGAATTCGAACAAGAAAGGCAAGCGCCGTGACCAAGCGCACTGAGAGCAAGTACAAGATCAACCGCCGCCTCGGCGTGAATTTATGGGGCCGCAGCAAATCGCCGATCAACAAGCGGGAATACGGTCCCGGCCAGCACGGCCAGCGCCGCAAGAAGCCCTCGGACTACGGCGTGCAGCTGATGGCGAAGCAGAAGCTGAAGGGCTATTACGGCAATATCGGCGAGAAAGCCTTTTATCGGTATTATGAGGAAGCGGTCCGCCGCAAGGGCGATACCAGCGAGAACCTCATCGAGCTCCTGGAGCGCCGGCTGGATGCCGTGGTCTACCGCCTTAAATTCGCGCTCACCCCGTTCGCCGCGCGCCAGTTCGTCAGCCACGGCCATGTTCTGGTGAACGGCAGGCGCGTGAACATCCCCTCCTATCTCGTCAAGGATGGCGACGAGATCGCGGTGCGGGAGAAGTCCAAGCAGCTCGCCATGGTGCTCGATGCCGCCCAAAGCAGCGAGCGTGACGTGCCGGAATACATGGAAGTCGACCACCGGGCCATGAAGGGCCGCTTCCTGCGGACACCCAAGCTCTCCGACGTACCTTATCCGGTGCAAATGGACCCGAACCTGGTGGTGGAATACTACTCGCGTTAGCGCGCGACCGGTTCAGGCCGGCTGGGCAAGACCAGCCGGTCAACCGCTTGCTTTTTGCGCCGGGCTTTGCCATATCCCCCGCGCTTGCGTCCGGCATCTGCGGTATCTCCGATATCCGGGCGTTCAGCAAATTCGCACGCGGGGTGCCTTTCCTTGGATAGCTGGCCGGTTCGGCCGCCTTTAAGGTCCGGTGCCGCAAGGCTTGGCCCCGCGGAGGTTCAAACCGGATTTTTGGAAAGTGGCTTTCATGGCTTTACCTGAAGTTTCCCTGCGCGGCCTGCTGGAGGCCGGCGTTCATTTCGGTCATCATACCCGCCGCTGGAACCCGCGCATGGCGCCGTTTCTGTTTGGCGTGCGCAACCAGGTTCACATTATCGACCTGCAACAGACGGTTCCGGCGCTGGAACGCGCGCTCAAGGCCGTGCGCGATATCACCGCGGCCGGTGGCCGTGTGCTCTTCGTGGGCACCAAGCGCGCCGCCGCCGATTACGTGGCCGAAGCCGCGCAGCGCTGCGGCCAGTATTATGTCAACCATCGCTGGCTGGGTGGCACGCTCACCAACTGGAAAACGATCACCGGCAGCATCAAGCGTCTGCGGCAGATGGACGAGCTGCTGGCCGGCGACACCCAGGGCCTGACCAAGAAGGAGGTCCTGAACCTGACGCGCGAGAAGGAGAAGCTCGAACGCGCCCTGGGCGGCATCAAGGACATGGGCGGCCTGCCGGATATTCTCTTCATCATCGACACCAACAAGGAGAAGCTCGCGGTCGAGGAAGCCAACAAGCTCGGTATTCCGGTCATCGCGGTGCTGGATTCGAACTCCGATCCTTCCGGCGTGACCTACCCGATCCCCGGCAATGACGATGCGATCCGCGCCATCACCCTCTATTGCGATCTCATCGCGCAGGCGGTGCTGGACGGCATCAGCGCCGAACTCGGCTCCTCGGGCGCCGATCTTGGCGCCGCGGCCCAGCCGATCCTGGAACCGCCGCCGGAACACGCCGCCTCGGCAAACGCCTGAACCGGATCGTTCCTGCCCACGGGCAGGCAGAACGCCCGCGAATGGCCGGCACCCGGGCGCGAGCCCGCCGGCCCACTGATTGTGACCTTAGTTTCCCTGCTCTGTAGGAGGAGCACGCCATGGCTGAAATTACCGCCGCCCTTGTCAAGGATCTGCGCGAGACCACGGGCGCTGGCATGATGGATTGCAAGAAGGCGCTGACCGAGAGCGGCGGCGATATCGAGGCCGCCATCGACTGGCTGCGCAAAAAGGGGCTTTCCGCCGCCGCGAAGAAATCCGGCCGCGTCGCCTCGGAAGGCCTGATCGGCGTCGCCCTGGCGCCGGGCAGGGCCGCCATGGTGGAAGTCAACGCGGAGACCGATTTCGTCGCCCGGAACGAGGCGTTCCAGATCTTTGTCGAGACCGCCGCGAAGCTCGCGCTTGAAACCGGGGAAGACCTGGAAAAACTGAAGGCCGCCGCCTATCCCGGCACCGGCCGCAATCTGGCCGACGAGCTCGTGCACCTGGTCGCGACGATCGGCGAGAACATGGCCATCCGCCGCGTGGCCGTCATCGACGTGCCGGGTGGCGTCGCCGCGAGCTATGTCCATGGCGCGCTGAAACCGGGGATCGGCAAGATCGGCGTCATCGTCGGGCTGACCGGCAAGGTGGACGAAGCACTTGAAACCCTGGGGCGGCAGATCGGCATGCACGTGGCGGCCGCGCGGCCGGATGTGCTCACCATCGCCGAGGTGGACCCGGCGGCGCTCGAGCGCGAGAGAGCGGAA
>JAJYAF010000016.1 GCA_021779655.1 Pseudomonadota bacterium | reverse complement strand
GGCGGCGCCGATATTCCGCTGAACGAAGGCTGCCTCAAGCCGATCACGCTCATCATCCCCGAAGGCAGCTTCCTCAAGCCTCCGCCCGGAGCCGCGGTCGTTGCCGGCAATACCGAGGTTTCGCAGGCAGTCGCGGCGGCCCTGCTCGGCGCGCTCGGCGCCTGCGCCTCCGCCCAGGCGACCATGAACAACCTTTTGTTCGGCAACGAACGCTACCAGTATTACGAAACCATTTGCGGCGGCGCCGGGGCCGGGCCAGGGTTCAACGGCGCTTCCGCCGTACACACCCATATGACCAACACCCGCATCACCGATCCGGAGATATTGGAGCTGCGCTATCCCGTGCGGGTGGAGGCATTCGGCATCCGCCGCGATTCGGGCGGAACGGGCGCGACGCGCGGTGGCGACGGCGCGATCCGCAAACTGCGCTTCCTTGAGCCGATGACCGTCACCCTTGTCAGCTCCCGCCGGAACGTGGCGCCCTTCGGCCTTAAAGGCGGCGCGGACGGCGCGGTCGGGCGGCAATGGGTGGAGCGCGCGGATGGCAGGCTGGAAACCCTGCCCGGCTGCGCGGAGGCGCGGATGGAAGCGGGCGATGCGCTGATCATCGAAACCCCGGGCGGCGGCGGCTTCGGGCAGGCATGACGGCCGACCCCAACGGAACGCCCGGCACCGGCGGAACGCGGCGAGCCAAGCGCCTGTTCCGGGGCCTGGCATGGGTCGCCGCGCCGGCCCTCATGGCAGTCCTCGCCATTTTCCTCCTCGCGCTGCCGAAATTCATCGGCTCCGGATATCATCGCGCCGGCATCGAGGCGTTGGCCTCCACGCTCACCGGCCGCAGCGTCCGGATAAGCGGAAGGCTTTCCCTGAAGCTGCTGCCGCACCCACAATTCGTGGCCGGCGGTGTCACCATCGCCGGCCCGGACCATGAAATCATCACCGCCGCCTCGCTCACCATGGATATCGCCCCGCTGCCGCTCCTACGCGGGCGGATCCTGGCGCGCAGCATCAGCCTGCAATCGCCGCACATCGCCCTGCCCTGGCCGGTGCCGGGTGGCGCGGCCGCCATCGCGCCGGCCCGCTGGCTCGCGTCGCTGCACGCGCAAATCAGCCATGGGGTGGTAAGCCTGGGCGGCCTGACCTTCACCCGGGTTTATGCCGATATTTTCACCGCCGCGGGCGGCGCTTTCTCCGTTTCCGGAAACGCCGAACTCAACGGCGCGCCGCTCACTCTTTCCATGGCTTTCGGCGCGCTCTCCGCCGCCGGCAGCACGCCGGTGACGCTGGATATCCGAACCAGCCAGAACCCGAAACTGCTCGCGCATCTCTCCGGCACCTATACTTCCACGGGCGCCGTCTCCGGCCGGATAAGTTTCATCGCCGGCATGCCGGGCGCGCATGGACCCGGCCCTTCGCCGCCAGCCGGCGGCAGCGTCGTCATGACCGCCGATCCGGACCAGGTTGCGTTCACGGGGCTCGATATCCGCCGGGGCGACATGCGGCTCTCCGGCAGCGCCACGCTCTCCTTCACGCCGCTCGCGGTGAACCTGCTGCTCGCCGGCCAGCATCTCATCCTGCCGCTTGGATACGGCACACCGCAAACCCTGGCTTCCATCTTCGGCCGATTGCCGGTGCACCTCGCCCTCGATGCGACGGACAGCACCATCACCGCCGGCGCGGCGCGGCTTGCGGTCCCACGGCTGCGCGCCCTCGCCGGCTTCACGGCCGCAGGGACCGATCTCACGCTGCTCGACCTGCGCCTTGACAGCGACAGCACGCTCTCGCTCTCCGGCAGGGTGGACCCGGCCGGGCGCCTGCGTGGCAGGGCGATATTCGATACCTCCCAGCTCGCCGGCCTGCTGGCTCATCTCGGCGCGCATGCCGTGCTGCCACCGGCCTGGCAGGCGGCAACACTCACCGCCGATCTGGATGGCGGAACCGACCAGCCGCGCTTCGACAATCTCGTGGCAAGCCTGGGGCCAGATCATGCCAGCGGCACCGCCGTGCTGGCGCGACCCAACGTTCTGCTGGGCGCCCTGCATTTCAATACGCTGGACCTCACGACCCTCGCCGCCATGCTGCGCAACCCGCCCAATATTTTCACCCGCCGGGCGCTCAGCGCCGATTTCGAACTGACAGCGGACCGCGCGAGCCTGAACAACCTCCATCTCGCCCGTCTGTTGCTGGATGCAAAGCTTGGCAACCATCTGGTGGTCCGGCGGCTGACAGCGAGCCTGGACGGCGGCGTTGCCGCGGCGAGCTTCACCCTTTCCCCCGATACCCCGGCGCAGCCGGACAACGCGGCACCACGAAACGCGGCGGCGACGGTAATCAGCTCCGCACGCGCCATACTCGCCCTCCCCTCGGCGGAGCCGGCGGCGGCGCTGCTGCCGCCGGCCTGGCGCCTCCCCGGCGTGTGGGTCAAGGCGCCGCTCGCGCTTTCGCTCCTGGCCGCGGGGCCGGTGAATGCCCTGGCGGCCGGTGCCGTTCTTTCGCTCGGCAAGCTCAGCATCACGGCGGCGCCCGTCATCGATTTCCCGGGTCAGAGCGCGACCGGCGCGTTCACCTTGCGGTATCCCAGCGCCATTGTCGCCTTTCAGGCCTTCGGCCTGGATGCGGGCCTGCCCTGGCCGGGCGCCGGCTCCATTTCGCTGCGTGCCGAAATGCTGCTCTCGCCCGCCCGGATGGGCCTGCCGGATTTCGTGCTGTCGGCGGGCGATCTCACCGCCAGCGGCGAACTGCTCTATAATCGCGGCAATGGGCTTTCGGGCTCGATCGACGCGGACACGCTGGCCCTGCCGCCGCTCCGCCCGGATTTCGCGCCGCCCTGGCACAAACTCGCTGACCTGCAAGGGGGAATCGGCATCACGGCAACGCGCGTGCTGGTGGGTGGCGCGCCGTTTCTCGGGCCTGCCGCGGCGGCGCTGTCGCTCAGGGCCGGCAAGCTCAACCTCGCCTTCTCCCGCGCGAGCCTTGCCGGCGGCGATCTGCAGGGCAAGCTGGCAGCGGATCTCCGCGATCCGCCGGCCTTTTCGCTGAATATCACGGCAGCGGGCCTGCACGCCGATGCGCTTTCGCTGCCTTTCGCCTTTCCGCTTTCCCTTGCCAGGGGCCGGATCGACGGCACGGCCGCGCTCACCGCCACCGGCTACGGGCTGGATGCCTGGCTCGCGACGCTTGCCGGCGGCGCCAGCTTCGTCGTGCAGGACGGCACCCTACGCGGAGTCGATCTGCGGGCGATCGGCCACGCGCTCAGCGGCAGCGGGGGGCGCCGTGCCGGTTCACTCCGAACCGCCAGCCTGACCGGTAGCACCGCGTTCGCGCAGCTTGGCCTGGCGGGCAGCTTGCGCGACGGTCTCTACACGCTCACCTCGGCGGGCTTGCAAAGCCGGTGGGGCAGCGCGAAAGCCAGCGGGAGCATTGATCTGCCCCGTCACGAGCTCAACCTCAACCTGGCATTGCTGCCGGCAGTCCCTGACCCTCCGGCCATCGGCCTTGCCCTGTCCGGAAGCTGGACCTCGCCACGCCGGACGCTGGCGCTGCGGCGGGCGCCCGTCCGGCGGCATCCGGTCCGATAAAGGAAACGGCCTCAGCGCGGGCGCTCGCGGCGCCGTTCTACCGCTCGGATTCGTCGCTTTCGGTCTGCACGTCGATATCCGCCTCGATCACGTCGGCATCGTCCTCGAGATCGTCAGCGTCTTCGAGAATGTCCTCATCGCCCTCGTCGTCAACCACCACCTCGACATCATCGGCATCCCGGGAGAGCGGTTTCTGGGTTTTTTTCGCCTCGTCGGGCAGCGGCGCCGCGCGCTTGAGGCGCGGTTGCTCCAAGGGCTGTTCGGCACCGCATTTCGGGCAGATCGCCGGGTTCTTCAAAAGGTCGAAAAACCGCGTTCCGCAAGACACGCAGGTATGTTTCTCACCGAGTTCCGGCTTTGCCATCCTCACCCTCTTTCCTCGAAACCGACAGGCGCGGCGCGATGCCATGCCGGGACCGCTATGTCAAACCGGGCGCGGCATGCTAAGCGGCGGCCACATGGAACCCGCATTCGCAGCCCGGCCGCTGAACGCCTTTCGTCCCGCGCAACCGCTGCGGGGCGGTGCCCGCGTGCCCGGCGACAAATCCATCAGCCATCGCGCCCTGATGTTCGGCGCGCTCGGCATCGGGGAAACCCGGATCACCGGCTTGCTGGAGGGCGAGGACGTGCTGCGCACCGCGGCGGCGATGCGGGCGCTCGGCGCCACGGTGGAACGGGAGGCGGTGGAACGGGAAGCGGGCGCCTGGCGGGTGGCCGGACGCGGCATCGGCGCGCTCACCCCGCCGGAGGACGTGCTGGACATGGGCAATTCCGGAACCGCGGCCCGGCTGCTCTGCGGCATTCTCGCCAGCCACGATATCTTTTCCGTCATGACCGGCGATGCCTCCCTGCGCAAGCGCCCGATGCAGCGCGTGATCGAGCCATTGCGCGCCGCGGGCGCGGTGTTCGCCGCGCGCCCCGGCGGCCGCCTGCCGCTCGCCATCCAGGGCGCGCGCGAGGCGCTGCCCCTGCGCTACCGCCTGCCGGTCGCCTCGGCGCAGGTCAAATCCGCCATCCTGCTTGCCGGGCTGAACGCGCGCGGCACGACGGAGGTGGAGGAGCCGGAGCCGACCCGCGACCATTCCGAAAACATGCTGCGCCATTTCGGCGCCACCGTAACCGTGACCACGCATGGCGCGACCCGCCATATCGCCCTCGCCGGCCAGCCGGAATTGCGCGGCGCGGATATCGCCGTGCCGGCGGACCCGTCCTCCGCCGCCTTTCCCATCGTCGCTGGCCTGCTGGTGCCGGGCTCTCGGGTCAGGCTGAACGCGGTCGGGCTGAACCCGCTGCGCACCGGCCTGTTGGAAACCTTGGATGAGATGGGCGCCACGCTTGCGGTTCACAACCGGCAGGTCCAGGGCGGCGAGCCGGTCGGCGATGTCATGGTGGAGCACGCCGAACTCGCGGCCGTGGACGTGCCGCCCGAACGCGCGCCCAGCATGATCGACGAATACCCCATCCTCGCCGTGGCCTGCGCCTTCGCTCGCGGCACCTCGCGCCTGCGAGGGTTGGCCGAGCTACGGGTGAAGGAGAGCGACCGGCTGTCCGCCACCGCCGCCCTGCTGCGCGCCGGCGGCGTGCGCGCCGAGATCGAGCGCGACGACCTGATCATCCACGGCATGGCCAACCCGCCAGGCGGCGGCCTGGTCCAGACCCATATGGACCATCGCCTGGCCATGAGCACCCTCGTCTTCGGCCAGCGCACCGCCCGGCCCATGGCGATCGACGATTCCCGTTTCATCGAGACGAGCTTTCCCGGTTTCGTGGAACTGATGCGCGGCCTCGGCGCCGGCATCGCCGAGGCATGATCATCGCCATCGACGGCCCGGCCGCCGCCGGCAAGGGCACCCTTGCCCGCCGCATCGCCCAGGCGCTGGCGCTGCCCTACCTGGATACCGGGCTCCTCTACCGGGCGGTGGGACGGCGGGTTCTGGACATGGCGGGCGACCCGGCGGATCCGGGTATCGCCGTCGCGGCGGCGCGCGCGCTGGCCGAGGCGGATCTCTCCCGGGACGATCTGCGCAGCCCGGAGGTTGACAAAGCGGCAAGCCAGGTTGCCTCGATCCCCGAAGTCCGGGCGGCGCTGCTGGCGTATCAGCGGCGCTACGGCGATGAAAACGGCGCCGTGCTGGATGGCCGCGATATCGGCACCATCGTGTTTCCGCATGCGGACATCAAGCTTTTCGTCACGGCGAGCCTGGAGGCGCGGGCGCGCCGTCGGCATGCGGAATTGCTGCGGCACGGCCGGGAGACCTCGTTCGAATCGGTCATGGCCGATCTCGCCGCGCGTGATACGGCGGACCGCAACCGCGCGGCTGCGCCCCTCGTGCCGGCGGCGGATGCAACGCCGTTCGACACGACGGACATGGATGCGGATACGGCCTTCGCCCAGGCCCTCGCCCTGATCCGGCAGCGCGCCCCGCGCCGTTAGCCAAAAATTTACCTTCCGCTACTAGGGTGGGAGTCGGTGCGGGTAACCGCTAGCTGACAAGGATTGCCATGCCGATTCTGACCTACCGGTTGCCGGCTGAACTGGAAAACGGGCTGAACGCCACGCGCGCCGCCAACACCATGCCGCCCGCAAACGGCTTCATGCACAACGGCAAACTTAACATGGGGCCGGCCATCCTGCTCGCCGGCGTGCTGGCCGCCGCCTGCTGGGCCGTCATCATCGGCGTGGGAATGAAACTTTTCTTCTGAAACCACGCCGCCGGCTGGGACAGAATCAGCGCCGCCCCCCTGGCCGCGCGCCAAATACCGGCAGCACGCGAAACATCCATACAGCCACGCCAAAATTTATGACCGATGTCAGGATCAGGATGCCCGGCGCATCCTGCCATGCGGCATAGCCGGCCGCCACAAGCGCCGCGGCGAGCGCCATGGCCCCGGCATTCAGCACATTATTGGCGGCGATCATGCGCGCGCGGTGCGAAGGCGCTGAATATTCCTGGCAGATCGCATAGAGCGGAACGGAATAGCAGCCGCCGCAGGTTGACAGCGCCAGCAAATCGAAAAGCATCCGCCAGCCTTGCAATGCCCGCGGGAGGTTCAAAACCGCATGCGCCGCCCCGGCTGAGCCAGCGGTAAAGCCAAAATCCGCCGTGAACAGGGAAATTCCCAACCCGGCCCACGGCACCAGCCGCGCGGAAATTTCGCCGCGCAAAAGCCGGGCGCAGAATAGCGACCCAAGGCCGACACCGACGGAAAATACCGTGAGCATCGCCGTCACGACCTGCGCGCCGGATTGCAATTCCACGCGGGCGATCGTGGGGAATTCGGCGAGCAGCGTCGCGCCCAGGGCCCAGAACCAGCTGATCCCGAGAAGGGCTGCCCAGACCGGAGGATTCGCCCGCGCCTCGCGCAGCAAGACCATGGTTTCCTTCGGGATATTCCAGCCGATTTTTCGCGGCACATCCGGCCCGGGCGGCGCCTGCGGCACGCCATGCGCCGCCGCGATCCCGGCGGCCGCCAGGAGCAATCCGGCAAGCGGAACGATCCTGTCGCCGCCCGGCATGGCAATCAGCAGGCCGCCGCCGATCGTCCCCAGCAGGATGCCGACGAACGTTCCCGCCTCGATCAGACCGTTGCCCGCCAGCAGTTCATCCTCCCGCAGATGCTGGGGCAGGATACCGTATTTCAAAGGGCTGAAAAAAGCCGCCTGTATGCCAAGCCCGAACAGCGCCAGCAGCAGCACGGGAATGTTCTCCATTACGAATCCCACCGCGGCAGCCAGCATGATTGCCAGCTCTCCGTATTTCGTCAGCCGGATCAGACGAGATTTCTCGTGCATATCGGCAAGCTGCCCCGCAAGCGAGGAAAACATAACGTAAGGCAGAATGAACACCCCGCCGGCCAGCGCCACGATAACCGGCCCGCCGCCGTTCAGCCGGTATAGCGCCAGCAGCACCAGCGCGTTCTTGAACAGATTGTCGTTCATCGCACCCAGAAACTGGGTTACAAACAGCGGCAGGAAACGCGCCTTGCCGAGCAGACCCCCCGCGCGCGGTTCCCTTGCGCCAAGCTCCGGCGAGCCGTTCATGGCGCATGCCCGCATACGAAGCTGGTCAACATCGACCCAGGCCTTCGCCTCGCCCGAAGGCTCAACGCTCCGATTCGCCTGACCCGGCGATTTCGCCGTCAGGATAAACCCCCTGCAACACGGTATCGAAATGCCGGCGGACGCAATCGTTACACTCGCAGGCGATCGCCTTGAGCCGTTCGAAGTCCGTGATTTCAAGCCCTCCCCGGTGGGTACGGAGCACTCCCTGCCTCCTGAATGAGCCGAGAACGCGGCTGAGATAGCTGCGCCCTACGCCCATCATTGCCGCCATCTGTTCCTGGATCAGCGGAACCTCCATGGTGCCGATGCGCTCTATAGCGGCGATCAGCCATTTGGCGGCTCGTTGCTCGATCGTGTGGAGAGCATTGCAGGCAACCGCTTGATATATCTGGGCCATCAGGCAATCGGAATACCGGGCGAAGAGGTGGCGCAAGGTCAAGGAACGCATTTTCACTTCCTCTAGCTTGCTGAGATCGATGCGCAGAAACGGACCGGGAAAATATACCTCCGCTTTGGAATAGGCAGGAAGCCGGCCCTGGCTGACGATTCCACCCACAGCCCCCTCGCGCCCGATCAGCGCGGTCTCCACCGCGCGCCCGTCGCTGAACACCACGAGATACGAGACGAGGCTGGGCCCGCAGGGGAAATAAGCCTGACGCACGATGGCTCCCGGCTCGAACAAAACATCGCCAAAATTACCCCACCAGGGGGTGGCGAGAGGTTTCAGGAGCTCGACATCCTCGGCCCGCAACGCGTTCAGAAGATTATTTTGATCCAGGGGCGATCCTTCGCCGCTCTGCCCTTGCATCCCTCGCTCCTCACCGGCCTGTAAGCTGCCCGCCCGAATGTCGCGGCTGATCTCTATGTTCAAAACAGGGCAGACGCCCGGCGTCTACTGTGTTTACTACACAACACATAGCGCATGTTTACCAGCAATAGAAGCAACTCTTTAACAGGCGGCTTGGCACCAAAGGCCGCTTGGCGGCGCTCGGCTCGCGCGAGGCCCCCCGGAAGCCCCGACCAAAAACCTTTCAGCCAGGAGGCCATGCATGTCTGCGCAGTTGTCGAAAAGCACGGGCGTCGCCACGGGAAGCGACACGCTCGATCATATCCTGGTGAGAGGCTATGCGCGCGGGCGCGTTCATCTGCTCGAAGGCCGGCCCGGCTCCGGCAAGACAACCCTCGCCATGCAGTTTCTCATGGCGGCCCGCGCGCGCCGCGAGATTCCCCTTTATGTAACCTTGTCCGAGGGACAGGACGAACTGCTCGACGCGGCGGACAGTCACGGCTGGACACTCGATGGCATCAATATCTACGAGTTGATCCCGCCCGAGCTGAGCCTGGACGCTTCGCAGCAGCAATCCGTGATCTACGCCTCCGATCTGGAACTCGGCGAGACGGTTCAACTGGTGATGCAAGAGGTGGAGCGGGTGCGGCCCGATTGCGTCGTGTTCGACAGTCTTTCAGACATACGCCTGCTGGCCGGCAGCGCGCTCCGTTACCGCCGGCAGGTGCTGGCGCTGAAGCACTTCTTCTCCCGATTGGGTTGCACGACCGTCTTCGTCGATGATCTTACCGAGGAACTGGACGACGCCAATCTCCATAGCATCGTGCATGGCGTGATCCGACTGGAGAAGTCCAACGTCGTCTACGGCGCGGACCGCCGCCGCCTGCGCGTGTTCAAGATGCGGGGCCGCGCCTTTCGGAGTGGCTCGCACGATTATGTGATTCGGACCGGCGGGATTGAGGTGTTTCCCCGCCTCACGGCGGGGGAGCACGAACAGGTCAGGATCAGGGAAGGCTTGGTTCGGAGCGGTGTTGCGGCGTTGGATGCGCTTCTGGGCGGCGGAATCGACCGCGGAACGAGCACCCTGATTCTCGGGCCGGCGGGCTCCGGAAAATCGACACTCGCCATGCAATATCTGACCGAAGCGCTGCACCGCGACGAAAGCGCTCTTTTTATCAGCTTCGACGAGACGCGCCACAATTTCTTCCGGCGCGCGGCCGGCCTTGGCATGGATTTCGAGATATTCAAAGACCGGTTTTCGTTTCGCCAGGTAGATCCGGCCGAGCTCTGCCCTGGAGAACTGAGCAGCATCGTGCGCTATCACGTCGAAACGGCGGGCGCGTCGGCCGTCGTGCTCGACAGCCTTTCCGGATACCAGAACGCCATGCCGGAGGAGCACTTCATGCTGCTTCAGATGCACGAGTTGCTCACCTACCTCAATCAGCAGGGCGTGCTGGCGTTCCTCGTGCTCGCCCAGCATGGCATCGTCGGCCAGATGCAATCCCCGATCGACCTCACCTACCTTTCCGATACTGTGCTGCTACTGCGCTTTTTCGAAGCTTTCGGAGAGCTGCGGCGCGCAATATCGGTCATAAAAAAGCGGACGGGCGGCCATGAATCCACAATTCGTGAATATCGGATCGACCGCAAGGGCCTCAGGGTCGGAGATCCGCTCCGTAATTTCGCCGGCATCCTGACCGGCGTGCCGGACTTCGCGGGAGACCGCCTGGACTTGCTTAGCAATCGCGAATAAGTCATTTCCATGGCCGGTATCATCGGCATCCTCGCGCCGTACGGCCGCGACGCCCAAGTCATAAGCGAGCTTCTCAAAAGGGCGGGAATAGGCGGCCTCATCAATTCCACGATTGATGAAACCATCGCCGCAGTCGCGGACGGACGCGCGGATGCAGCCATGATCGCCGAGGAAGCGTTCAACCAGCCCGGCCTCAATGCGATGACGGCATGGCTTCAGTCACAACCGCCCTGGTCCGATCTGCCGATTCTTCTTCTAACAAAGCGGGTCGGCAACATCGCCCATCAATCCGATCTGGCGGCCCGTCTGGGTAATGTAACGGTTCTGGAACGGCCGTTTTCGCTGATCACATTGATCTCCGGTTCCCAGGCGGCGCTGCGCGCGCGCGCGCGCCAACGCCAGGCGGAGAACCAAATCCTGCAACTCGCGGCGCAGAAACGCGAGCTGACGGCCGAGCGCGCTCGGCTGGAAACCAGCCAGGCCCAGCTGCGGGAGGCAAATGAAAAACTCGGCCAACGATTTGCCGAAGCCCTTGCCGAAAAACGCGTTCTTGCCGACATAGTGGAGGGAAACGACGCCTTCGTGCAGGTCGCTGATCTGAATTACAAATGGCTTGCGCTAAATCATGCTTCCGCCGACGGGTTTGAACGCATTTATGGCGTGCGGCCGGAAGTTGGAAAATCCATGCTCGACGTGCTTGACCATATGCCGGAGCACCGCAAGGCGGTGCAGGCAATGTGGGGACGCGCTCTGGCCGGTGAGGAGTTCACCGAAATCGTCGAATTCGGTGACTCCGCGTCCGACCGCCGTTTCTACGAAATGAAATACAATAGCCTTCGCAACGAGCAGGGTGAGCAGATCGGCGCCTATCAATTCGTCTACGATGTAACCGATCGCATACGCGAGCAGCAGCAGCTTGCCGACGCTCAAGAGCGCGTACACGAAATGGCGAAACTCGAAATGTTGGGGAGACTAACAGGTGGCGTCGCGCACGACTTCAATAATCTTCTAACCCCCATCATCGGCATGCTCGATTTATTGCACCTCCGGCATGAGAAAGATCCGCGTTCCCTGCGTCTTATCATGGCCGCGCTCGAATCCGCCCAACGCGCGGCCGTTCTGGTGCAGCGGCTCCTGACCTTCGCCCGCCGGCAGCATCTCCGGGAACGCGTCGTCAATATCGGCGAGCTGATCGAGGGGCTGCGCGATCTGATTCAGCGCTCCATCGGGCCGCATGTCAGGGTGAAGCTCACGATCGAACAGAACCTTCCCACGGTTCGAATCGATCCCAACCAGCTTGAACTGGCCGTGCTCAATCTCGCTGTCAATTCGTCCGACGCCATGCCAAACGGCGGCTTTCTGGCAATCGATCTGTCGCAACGGAGCGTCGCCAAGGGCGAAATCGAAGGTCTTAAAGGCGGCGCCTATATCCGGCTCGCGGTCGTGGATTCCGGCATGGGGATGGACGAGGCGACGATCAGCCGCTCCATTGAGCCGTTTTTTACCACCAAAGGCATAGGAAAGGGCACGGGCCTCGGTCTGTCGATGGTCCATGGTCTGGCCGCGCAATCAGGCGGCACGCTACACCTTGAGAGTGTTTTGGGACACGGGACGACAGCGGCGATCTGGCTGCCCGTTAACGGCAACTCCGCCGATCCGCGCGTTTTGCCGGAGGCCGTGCTACCCCTGACCACACGTCGCGCCGTGATCCTGATCGTGGACGACGAAGAATCGGTGCTAAGGGCGATGGCCGACATGTTGCGAGAGATGGGGCATGAAATAATCGAGGCCTCATCAGGCGTCGCGGCGCTCCAGGTGCTTCGGGAACGGGAGGACGTCGAATTGGTGGTGAGCGACTATCTGATGCCCGGCATGCGTGGTGGGGAACTGATAAGAGCAGCCCAACAGCTGCGTCCGCATCTTAAAGGTCTGCTGATCACCGGATATGCCAAGCTGGCCGATCAGGAGGCGGGCGGGGAAGCGAGCAATAGAACGGGCATGGCGCTGCTCTCCAAGCCGTTTCGGGCCGCCGATCTCGCTTTCCAGATCGAGAAGCTGTTGTCGGAAGGAACAGGCGCAAGCCTGACGCCGTGAGCGGGCGGTCGCCGTCCGTCCCGAATTTCGGTCGGCGGCGCCCGGACAGAAAGGCATCTCGATGCCGAGAGACCTCGAACGCCGATTTCCGCTGTTTGGCCCCTTACGTTACCTAAGACAACTTGACATTTTGGCTCCCATGGGAGATTGCGGAGCAGAATAGTACTGTTAATTTTCGAAGCGGGGATTTCTTTTTTATATGGCAAGCCTTGCCGCCCGAAGCAGAGCATGCTGCCGAGGGCTTTTCCGTGCCAATCGGTTTTTTTCTTTCACTCAGCTGCGCCAGGCCCTGCTTTTTCTCGGGCTGGGCGTGCTGGTCTCCGCCTGCGGACAAAAACAAGCGCCGAAACCGCCGCCGCCGCCGCAGGTTGGAATCGATGTGATTCACGACGTTGCGATCGCGCGCAACACCGATCTGCCCGGCCGCACCATCTCGGTGATGATCTCGCAGATTCGTCCACAGGTTAGCGGCGTGATCCTTAAGCGGTTATTCGTAGAGGGGAGCGACGTGAAGGCCGGGCAGCAGCTCTATCAGATCGATCCTTCAACGTATCAAGCGACATACGATTCCGCCGTGGCATCTTTGCGGCACGATCAGGCTTTACTGGCGGCGGATGGCGCTAAAGTTGAGCGCTACCGTCCGTTGGCGGCCGCGCAGGCCATAAGCCGGCAGGATTACGACGACGCCGTAGCGGCCCAGACGGAAGACCAGGCGAACATTACCGCGGACAGGGCCTCGATCGAGCAGGCGATCATCAATCTGCAATATACCCGCGTCCTATCTCCTATTTCCGGAACAATCGGGGCTTCGCTCGTTACCCCCGGTGCGCTGGTAACAGCCAACCAGTCCACTGCGCTTGACACGGTTACCACGCTCGATCCGATTTACGTGGATGTGAACGAATCGAGCACGACCTGGCTTCGGCTAAAACAGGAACAGGCATCCGGACAGCTCCAGACCGATACTCAGGGCGCCGCCACCGTGTGGCTGACCTTGGAAGATGGCACCCGCTATCCGCTACCGGGCAAGATGCAGTTTGCCGAAGTCAATGTCGATGAGCAAACCGGCACGGTTTTGGTACGCGCGATCTTTCCCAATCCCAATCATCTCCTCCTCCCGGGGATGTATGTGCATGCCACCGTGTATGAGGGGATCAATAAGAACGGCATATTGGTCCCGCAGCAGGCGGTCTCGTTCAATACGCATGGCGATGCCGTTGTGCTGCTTGTGGGTCCGGACAACAAGGCGGTGCCGCGGATCATTCAGATCAATGGCAATTTCGGTGAGAACTGGATTGTCACGGGAGGCTTGAAGCCGGGCGACAAGGTCATCGCGGCGGGCCTGATCAACGTCATGCCTGGCATGGTTGTCTCTCCGGTGGACCAAACCGGCTCGTTTTCCACTTCCGCCGCACATTGAGGATGAGCTTGAAAGGAACTCGGCGGCGCGATCTCCGGCTTGAGGGGCGCATCTGTAACGACTCTCCGACGCAACGCCCCCGTCCGCGCGCCATGTTTCCTTAAGCCGAAGGTTCACCGCATCCTATGTCCCGCTTTTTTATCGACCGGCCGGTTTTCGCCTGGGTATTGGCCTTGGTGGTCATGTTGGGCGGGGCGATTCAACTGCTCCTTCTGCCGATCGCGCAGTACCCTTCCATTGCGCCGCCGCAGATCTCGATCAGTGCGGATTACCCAGGCGCCTCGGCGCAAACCGTGGCGGACACGGTCGTCAGGCCCATTCTGCAACAAATGTCCGGCCTGGACGGTCTGGAATATATCGACGCCACTTCCGAGGCCAACGGAAGCGCAACTATTTCGCTGACCTTCCAGCAGGGCACCGATCCGAACATTGCCCAGGTGCAGGTGCAGAACAAGCTGTCTC
>JAJYAF010000384.1 GCA_021779655.1 Pseudomonadota bacterium | reverse complement strand
GCCATACTCCACGCCGTAGGTGGAGAAAGCCGCGAGGATCAGCCCGCCGATGAGATTGCCCAGCAGAATGGCGGCCAGTGCCCATGTCCCGGAAAGGCCGAACACGCCTGTGGCAAGCGCCCCGGTGGTTATCGTTGCGAATTCGATGTTCGCGGCCATCCATAGCCTGAACAAGGCGCGCGGGCGCCCATGCGCCCGCTCCGCGGTGACGGGGGCCAGTCCCTGGGTTTCAATGTGCAATACCGAAACGGTCGTCGTCATAAAAATCCCTCCGGAATCAGGACGATGTTGCCGCGATCATACAGAATGGCGCTCGAACAAAAATGGCCGGACCCGAAGGCCCGGCCAGATGCTCACCTTGTGATCCGCGATACCACGCTTAGAAAAGCACGCCGGCTTCCAGCGTGCCTGTGAAGATGGCTCGTCCGGTTCCGGAATTGCCGTAACCATATTTCATGCCGTCAGTCGAATGGTGCAGCAGCAGCAAACCGCCAACATCCGCGCGAGCAAAAAGATCTTTATATTGCCAGGTGGGCGTGATCGAGATGCCGATAGCCTCCGAGCGCGGACCGATAAACCAGTTCGAATTGCCGACGCTGTCCTCATACTCGATCCAGGAGCCGATGGAGTAGGGTGACTTCCCGAAGGTGTAATCGCAAAACAGCGCGGCACCCAGGTTGCTGGTGAATTTGTCGATGCCAACCTGGTGGTCGGGCTTGGCGTAGATATACTGCACTTCCGGCACCAGGTTCAGATTGCCCGACGTGAAGCTGTAAAAGCCGCCGAACATCTGCGAGTTGACGTAATAGGAGCCATATACGCTGACCGGCGTGTTATTGTAGGTAACGGCGTTCTGGCCGGTGCGGCTTTCATTGCCGGCATAATAGATCGAAAGCGAATTGTTGGAATTGAAGGTATAGGTGCCCAGCGCCTGCACGAAATTCCATACCCCGGTATCGTAGCCGTCACCGAACGAAACAGTCGCGGAGATGGGGCCGATGGTGTAGGCTACCTCGATCCCGCGGTTCTGGCTGTTCTGGACGAAGAAGATATCGGTGGTGAGCTGATTGGAGTTATTCCAGTCAATCGCTGATTCGAAGCCTTCCAGCGAGCCGATCTGGCCGGCGGAAATCGTCAGCCCTGGAACCGCGGAGGGCGCGACGGTGAGATAGCCGGCGTAGAGGGGACCAGTCGAGAAAGCATCCACCGAGGTCTGGGTGGGATGCGCGGCGCCGAGCGATGGCGTGCCGCCGGTCGATCCCACCTCGATGGTGAATTGCAGCTCGCCGGTGGTCTTCTGCAGTTCGATCAGCGCGCTTCCGACCTCGGCACCGACATCGTTATTGCTGCCGTGGATGGAAGGGCTGGTAATGACGGAGTTGGTGCCGGTACCGGTGGTGCCGTAGGCATAGCCATCGAAACCGCCGCTCAGGCTCAGTTGACCGAATGGGCCGCCGTCAATGGTGATTGCGGTAGGGCCGCTCATGGCATGCGCAGCGTTCAGTGCGATCAATGAGGACGCGGCCACCAAGCCAAGTCCAAGAAGTTGCCGACGGATTGTTATCATTCTGCCTCCTAAATTCGCAGTTATTACAATGTGTGCCCAAAATCTCGCGGGGCGGTCCGATGGCGGCGCGTAGATTCCCAGTTCCGCGCCGACTTCCCGGTCACGAAACGGCAATCTACAGGTCAAAGCAGGCCGGGGGCCAGCGTTAACGACGAATTCTTGTGCTTTGCAAAAAGCCTGTTGCGCAAAAGCCACAAATTCGGCGGCAGACGGCGGGAATTTTTTATTGTTTCATAAACAAGGGCATCTCGGCCGATGCAAGTACCGAGGCGGTAACGCCGCCCAGGATCCAGTCCGCAAGGTGGCCATGCCGATGCGCGCCCAGCACAAGCGTGTCTGCGCCGGCGGCCCTGGCCTGCGCCAGCAGGGTTTCGCCGACCGGCTCCGCGCCGCGCGGCGGGTTGATGATCCTTGCCCTCGCCGCGTTGGGGCCAAGCAGCGCCCGGGCGCGATCGAACCGCAGGCGCTCGGCATCGCCGACGCCGATGATGCTGATCTGTGCCGCTCGCGCCGCCATCGGCATGGCCGCGGCCACGGCCGCGCGGGCGTGGCCGGCATCCTTCCAGGCAATCGCGAGATGCCCGTCGGGCCGAAAAGCCGTGTTTTCCGGCATGATCAGTACCGGCGCCCCGGTATTGAAAATCGCCGCGCTGATCGGGCTTTCCGGAGGATTTCCCCATCGGCGCAAGAAAACCTGGGCGAGCGGGGCGACAATCGCGGCCGCGCCGGCACCGGCCCGGGCGGTTTCCGTCCGGGCCTCGCCCAGTGGCTCGAACAGCACCACGGGCACGCCGGTTCGCAGGGTCCAGGCCGCGACCGCTTCCGTTACGGCCGAGGCCAGCGCCGCCTGCTGGCCGGCGATTTCCGCCGCTGCGCGGAGCGTCAGGACCTCCTCGCTCGGCAGGATCGTCGTTACCGGGTCGATCCGGACATGCAGGGCGGCAAGCGGGCGATCGAGCAGACCGGCCAGGCTGCGCGCGGGGTCCAGCAGCGATTCGGCGCTCCGCGCATCGGGCAGCAGGGCAAGCACCATGCCGGGCGCGCCGGGCCGCCCTTCGGCGGTTTTCACGGCGCTAAGCGCGGCCGCCGGCGTCGGCTGCGGCTCATGCCGGCCGGTTACGGCCAGCGCCGCGAACATGCCCAGCCAGCAAAGCAGCACGCATAGAATGAGCGATGCGGCAATGTAGGCCAGCGCCCGCTCCCATTCCCCGGCGCGGGCAAGCTGCACGGTTTGCAGGCTGAAGGAGGAGAACGTGGTAAAGCCGCCGCAAATGCCGGCCATGACAAAGACGGCCATCTCCGGCGGCATGGCGAAGCGCGCGGCCCGGGTGGTGAGCAGGCCGAAGAAGCCGATGACGAACGAGCCGATGATATTGACGAGCAGCGTGCCCCAGGGAAACTGGGCGCCCGCGACCGAGGTCATGGCATTGCTGAGCCAGAAACGGGCAACGCTGCCAAGCGCGCCGCCGAGGGCGACCCAGAAATAAATCATCAATAAATCATTAACAGGTCATCGCCGGACTAAAGCCCTTGCCGCCGCCGGCGGCATCGCCGGGCGGCGATGGCTTGCGCCTGTTGAAAACCCGGCACGTCCCTTATCCGAGCTCGGCGAGAAGGCTCAGCTGCGGGTCACGGGCCTCGGCGTTGTCGATTAGTGGGATCGGGTAGTCCCCGGTGAAACAGGCGTCGCAGAAGGCCGGAGCGGCCGCATTCCGCCCCTCGCGGCCGAGCGCGCGATACAAACCTTCGATGGAAACGAAGGCGAGGGTATCGACGCCGATGAGCTTGGCCATCGCCGCCACGTCGTTGCGGGCGGCCAGCAGCT
>JAJYAF010000383.1 GCA_021779655.1 Pseudomonadota bacterium | reverse complement strand
GGGCGCAAGTTCACCGAGGTGATCGCGGAGATCTGCGCGATCGTGCCCGGCCCGGTGAGCGCCGAGGTCGCCGCCACCGATTACCGGGAAATGCTGCGCGAGGCCAAGGTGCTGAGGGCGATCGCCGGCAACGTGACGATCAAGGTGCCGCTGACACCTGACGGGTTGCGCGCCTGCCACGCGCTCTCGGAGGAAGGAACCATGGTGAATGTCACCCTCTGCTTCTCCCCGGCGCAGGCCCTGCTGGCGGCCAAGGCGGGGGCGACGTTCGTTTCCCCCTTCATCGGCCGGCTGGACGATATCGGCCATGACGGCCTGGCGCTGATCGGCGATATCGTGAAAATCTACCGCAACTACCCGGCATTGAAGACCGAGGTGCTCGCCGCCTCCATCCGGCATCCGATACACCTGATCGAAGCGGCGAAACAGGGTGCCCATGTGGCAACCATTCCGCCCAGCGTGATCCGCCAGCTCTACAACCACCCGCTGACCGACAAAGGCCTGGCGGCGTTCCTGGCGGACTGGGCACGCACCGGGCAGAGCATCTGAACGGGGAAATCGAAATGCCGGAGGCGGAGCGCCAGGCGATGGCGGAGACGGCCGAATCTCTCCGGGAGGCTTTCCTGCTGCACCTTGCCGCCCAGCGCCGCGCCGCGCCGCTCACGGTTGCGACGTATGGCCGCGACCTTGCGGGTTTCCTTGGCTTCCTCGCCCGCCATCTGGGCGAGGAGCCGAAGGGGCAGACGCTGAAAAATCTTCCGCTCACCGAACTTCGCGCCTGGTTGGCGGACGCGGCGAGCCAGGGCGCCGGAAATGCGACCCGGGCGAAAAAACTCGCCGCGCTCAGCAGTTTTTTCGGCTATTTACGCAAATTCCACGGTCTCGATAACAACGCGATCTCGCTGCTCCGCCGCCCGCGCGCGAAGAAACCGCTGCCCCGCGCGCTAACGCCGGAGGACGCGCTGAAAATCGCCAACGAGATCGGCGGCTTGAACGATACCGCAACAACCCAGGCGCGCGATACGGCGCTGATGTCCCTGCTCTACGGCGCGGGGCTGCGGATCAACGAAGCCTTGTCGTTAAACGTCCGTGGCTTTCCGCGCGCGGATACGGCATTGCGCGTCACCGGCAAGGGCGGCAAGCAGCGGATCGTGCCGCTGCTTGCCGCTGTCCGCGCGGCGCTTGCGCGGTGGCTGCAATACCACCCGAACGCGGCGCCGGACGCGCCGGTTTTTCCAGGCGTGCGCGGCAAGCGGCTGAACGCCGGGGTGGCGCAGAGAACCCTGCGGGAATTTCGCCGCCTGAACGGCCTGCCGGAACATGCAACGCCGCACGCGCTGCGCCATTCCTTCGCCACGCACCTGCTGGCCAATGGCGCCGATTTGCGCGCGATCCAGGAACTGCTGGGCCATGCCAGCCTCTCCACAACCCAGCGCTATACGGCGCTGGACACGGCCCGGCTGATGGAAGTCTGGCGCAACGCGCATCCCCGCGCCGGCCGCTGAGCGCTCGCGGCGATGCTTCAGGTAAAAATCACTAACTTAAGTTTCTATAACGCCGGGTTACCTTTAATCTCAGGTTAATGGCTGCCCGCGGCGGCGCACTTTCATTGACGGAACGGCGCGGTCACGATAGTTTTTCTACCATGAAAGGCTCGCTTCTGTGCTTTCGCGCGAGCGGCGGCGGGATTATAAGACAAAACAGGTTTTTGATTCCGGCGCGCCGCCGCCTTGGCCAGCCCCGCGCGCATAAGGCTTTGATTTCGCGCGCGGCCGCCCCGCCAACCCCGCGCGCATAAGGCTTTGATTTCGCACGCGGCCGCCCCGCCAACCCCGCGCGCATAAGGCTTTGATTTCGCACGCGGCCGCCCCGCCAACCCCGCGCGCATACCAATCCGCATTTTCGCGGATTGGTATAACACGAAGGAGGACGGATTTGATCGCGGAGCCTGAAACACCGCTGGCCGCCTCGCCCGGCATTCCAGCGTTCGATCCGAGGGGGAAGCGGCATGCCTAATCGAATCGCGAATTTCTCTTTACAAATCCCGCAGGATCAAATCGACGATTTACGGCGGCGGCTTGCCGCCACCCGCTGGCCGGAGGCCGAAACGGTAACGGATTGGAGCCAGGGCGCGCCGCTTTCCAAGGTGCGGGCGCTTTGCGCGTACTGGCAGACCCGCTACGACTGGCGCCGCTGCGAGACGCGGCTCAACGCGCTCGGCCAATACCGCACCGTGATCGACGGGCTTGGCATCCACTTCCTGCATATCCGCTCCGCCGTGCCGGGCGCGCTGCCGCTGCTGATGACCCATGGCTGGCCGGGCTCGGTTGTCGAATTCATGAAAGTAATTGGCCCGCTTGTCGATCCGTCGGCGCATGGCGGCCTGCCGTCCGATGCCTTTCACCTGATCCTGCCTTCCCTGCCCGGCTACGGTTTTTCCGACAAGCCGAACAAGCCGGGCTGGGGCGTGGAGCGCATTTCCCGGGCCTGGATCGAACTGATGCGGCGGCTGGGTTACGACCGCTACGTGGCGCAAGGAGGCGATTGGGGCGCGGCGGTCACCACCGAGATCGCCCGGGCAAAGCCCTCCGGATGCGTGGCCGTGCACCTGAACATGCCGCTGGCACTTCCCGAGGACACCAGTGACGCGACCCCGGCGGAGCAGGAATATCTGGCACGGTTTCAACGCTTCTACCTGCGAGGCAGAGGCTACAGCGCGTTGCAGGGAACCCGGCCGCAGACACTCGGCTACGGGCTCACCGATTCGCCCGCCGGGCAGGCCGCCTGGATTTACGAGAAATTCCAGGACTGGTCGGATTGCGGCGGCGATCCGGAAAACATCTTCACCCTGGACGAATTGCTGGACAACATCATGCTCTATTGGCTGCCGGCCACCGCCGCTTCCTCGGCGCGTCTGTACTGGGAGAGTATCGCCCATGGTTTCCGCGCCCGGCCCGTGGATATTCCCGTTGGGCTGAGCGTTTTCCCGAAAGAACTAACACCGGTATCCCGCCGCTGGGCGGAGAAGGTTTACAGCAACCTCATCCACTTCAACGAGATGGACCGCGGCGGCCATTTCGCGGCGATGGAGCAACCGGCCCTTTTCGTGAAGGAAATACGGGACTGTTTCCGCCGCCTGCGGCAGTAGTCCCGGCAGCCTTTAATACCAATCCGCGAAAACGCGGATTGGTATGCGCGCGGGGTTGGCGGGGCGGCCGCGCGCGAAATCAAAGACTTATACGTATCAGGATGAAACCGCTCCAGCCTTTGATAAGGCGAGCAACTTTATCAGCCAAACCGATTCCGGTCTGGCTGATGTTGCTCTAGCCCCGGCGATGGCTGGCCAGCCGGCTGGCCCGCAGGATCGCCCGCAGGTCGGCAAGCGCGGTCGCG